>JBDTWG010000103.1:0-10676 GCA_040006855.1 Nitrospira sp. | reverse complement strand
GCCCCCCGCTCCACGCTCTTTGTTTGCCGTGGGTGCGATATCAAATTCTTCATCCAACTTCGCCACGCCCTGCAGCAATTGCAACGGCGCCTGGGAAGCAGCCATATAGGTGAGCTTCCCGACCAGCACCTGTTTATGCTCCGGCACATACATTTTGACGTCATCTTTGTTGACGTAGATTTCTTCCGTTGCCGGCTCGATATAGTCCCAGCGCAAACGGCCGGGCTTCTTGATGTAGAAGCGGCCGGTGGAAATCACGGGGGTGGAAAACCCTTCGATCCTCGTCTTTTGAGTGAAGGAGGCTTGCAGGTCTTTCGTCTTTTCATACCGAACCTGTATTTTCTTCACCACGTCCTGAACTTCCTGCAGCGCCTGCGCATCGACCGGCTGTTCGTCAGCCGTCGCTGATGGAGGAACCGCCAGGAATCCACTCCACAGCAGCAGCAGGATTAGTGAGCACATCCGCATCATGCCTCGTCTCCTCCGACCGGTCCGCGACGACCCAAGACCTCTCGACGTCCATCCCGACCCGCCGCTCCGACTACACCTTCTGCTTCCATCTGTTCGATCATGCGCGCGGCCCGAGGATATCCCACTCGCAGGCGCCGTTGAATCAGCGACGCTGAGGCCTGCCCGGTCGACAATACCAAATCCTTGGCCTGTTCATAGACGTCGTCCTTGGCCTGCTCCTCCTCCGCTTCATCCAGCTTGAGCGATTGCAGCTCACGGCAATAGGATGGCAGCGCCTGCTTCTTGACGAATTCGACGACCCGCCGCACGTCATCGTCCGACACATAGGACCCGTGAATGCGCATCAGCTTCCCGGTTCCCGAGGCGAGATACAGCATGTCGCCGCGACCCAGCAAGGCCTCTGCGCCATTGGCGTCGAGAATAGTGCGGGAATCGGTTTTGGACGAGACCTGGAACGCGATGCGCGCGGGAAAGTTCGCTTTGATGAGACCAGTCAATACATCGACCGACGGCCGCTGAGTCGCCAGCACGAGATGAATCCCGGACGCGCGGGCCATCTGAGCCAGGCGCGCAATCTTGTCTTCCACGTCTTTCGGGGCCACCATCATCAGGTCCGCCAACTCGTCGATCATCACCATGATATAGGGCAACGGTTCCGGCGGAGTAGGCTTGACCGAATCAGCCGGTCCATTGTCACCGGCCGGTTCCGCATTTTCTCCCTGTGAGAGCCGCTCTTCTTCAGAGAGGAACGTGAGTTCCACCTGCTCCGCTTTGCCGGATTGCCACACATCCGAGACGGCCCCTTGAACCTGGGAGATCCTGAGATTATAGGCCTCAATGCTGCGCACCCCCGCCTCGGCCAAGAGTTTGTACCGACGTTCCATTTCCTGTACTACCCATCCCAATCCACGGGCAGCCGATTTGGGATCGGTGATGACGGGACGGAGCAGATGCGGAATACCGTCATAACTTTGGAACTCCAGCATTTTGGGGTCGATGAGAAGCAGTTTCACCTCATTCGGCCTGGCGCTGAACAGAATGCTGAGCAACATCGTATTCAGGCTCACGCTCTTGCCGGCCCCAGTGGCCCCGGCGACCAGCAGATGGGGCATTTTCTGAAGATCCGCGCTGACGGCGCCGCCGAAAATATCTTTCCCAAGAGCCAAGCTCAGTTTGGAACGCGATCGAGAGAATGAATCGCTGGTGACGACTTCCTTGAGCGAGACCGTCTCGCGATGCGGATTGGGCACTTCGATTCCCACGACCGATTTCCCGGGGAGCGGCGCCACGATGCGCAGGCTGATGGCTTTCAACGCTAAGGCCAAATCGTCAGCGAGGTTGACGATACGGGCGACCTTGGTACCGGGCGCCGGCTCGAATTCATACATGGTCACGACCGGACCCGGTCGCACTTCCGTCACCCGTCCGTCGATCATGAAACTTTTCAGGGCCTTGGTCAAAATCTCGGATTGCTGCGTGATCTCTTCATCGCTGAGGCGGGCGAGGGGTCCGGATGGGTCGCTCAATAATTCCTGCGGATCGGGCAACACATATCCGTCCGCCACGGAGGGGCTCATCGCCACGGCCGCCGCCGGTTCTTCGGCAGTCGCGACGCGTTTTTCCACTTTGATCGGAGGTTGAATCTTGGGAGGAATCATGGGGACTGCAATCTGGTCCACCGCCTCGGCCACGACCTCCACTTCGCGGTCGAACGCGTGATCTTCAGCCTCGCGTGGCACACGGGGCGCCTTCACACGCGACCGTTTCGGCAGACTCTCTTGACTGGTCGGCCACTCAGGCAACCAATCCGACAGGTGCTCACGGGCGGTGTCCCACCAATCGGGAAGTCGCTGAACCAGCAAGGTCAGAGAAATGGGGACCGTGAACAGCAAGGCGACCATCAAGCCGGTGAGGATCACAATATGTGCGCCGGTATTGGCGAAATAGCTCCGTACGCCGTCGGCTAATACTTGGCCGATTATCCCGCCGGCCATGCCGCGGTTCACCCATCCGCTCGAAATAGTCGGAACCGCCGTCACTTCTAAATGGAGGAATGCGCTCAAACAGACCATCGCCGCCACACCGCTGCCGGCGTTTCTGAGTCGGACGGTGAGTGGAATGGGCATGAAACAACGGGCGCCGAGCAGCCCGAGCAGAATGGGAAATAGATAGGCGGCTCCGCCGATCGTATAAAAAGACGCCGCCGCTACCAGTGCCCCGACCGACCCGATCATGTTCTTGGGCTGATGGCCGGCTGATCCGGATGCCGCAATCGATTTGGCATCGCCGGGAAAGAACGACACCAGACTGAGCAGGATCAAGAGGCCGGCAGCGATCAGGAGAACCCCGATCACTTCACGCTTCACATGTGAGGAACGGGAGGGGGCTGAGCGGGCGTCACCGCGCTTTGCCGTGGTGGATACACCCATGCGGCGGATCGTAGCACAGGGAAAAAGGCTTTTCAAACAAAGTAGACATGTTGCACAGACCGTTGAGGCGCCGCACCCGTCATGGCTCAGGAGTCAGGATTCACGACGGATCCGGCTCGAATGCGCGCGCGAGCGTTCGGTAGGTGTCGAGGCTCAGCATTTCGGCTCTCGCCTGTAACGGGATCTCAGCCGCCTCCATCGCGCGAGCGATGTGGCCGGCGGGATACCCTTCATCTCGCAACGAGTTGACCAATGTCTTCCGACGATGGGCGAACGAGGCTCGGACTAAGCGACGAAATCGCTCATGACGAATCGGATCAAACCCGTCATGGGATTTGATGGTCAGACGCACCACGGCAGATCCCACGGTCGGGCGCGGGCGGAAACAATTCGCGGAGACACGAAAGGCCAATTCCACGTCTGCCGCCTCTTGCGTCAGCACCGAGAGAATTCCGTAGTCTTTGCTGTTTGGCTTGGCCGTCAAACGAAGGGCCACTTCCGTCTGTAGCATGAGAACCATACGGTCCAACTGAGCGCGGGCATCGAGCAGAGCGAACAGGAGCGGCGTGGAGGCATAATAGGGCAAATTCGCCACCACCACCGTGCGAGGCGGTAAGCTTTCGAAGGGAAACTCCAACGCATCCTCGATCCGAAGCTCCAGGTTCCGACAATGTCCGAGACTTTCCTCAAGGTGGGGCTGCAACTGCGGATCGATCTCGACGGCAATGACCCGTCCTGCTTCGGCACAGAGGCCCATCGTCAGAGCCCCTCGGCCCGGTCCGATTTCCAGCACCTGGTCATCGGGACCAAGCGCCGCCAGGGCCACGATTTTGCGGATGATGTTCGGATCGATGAGGAAATTCTGGCCGAGTCGCTTCAGTGCTGGGGGGAAAGGGGGAGCCATGGTCTCGCGCCCACCTATCAAGACTGGGGAGGAACCGCCGCCCGGAGCCGTTTTGCGAGTGCCACCAGGTAGGAACGATAACACTCCACCTCGTCGGTGAATTCTTCGATCAGATCATTGGTGAAGGCCGGTCCGGGATCCTTACTCGCCAGCTCATCCGCCTCTTTCTTTCCGGTATGTTGCTGGAGCAACGTCACGGTGCGGACCTTCCACTGCCCCATGCGTTCAGCGCCCAGGACGGTATTAAAATCCTGCACCGTTCGTTTCGCAATCGCGTCCAATTCCTTCACCTGTTGATCGATGACCGATGCGGCCGTTTCTGACATGGCAGTGGGCACTCCTCTCTGTTAACGAAACTGTCTTGCGGCCGGTGACCAGGATTGGGCCAGCCGCGCCGCCACCTTCACGGCTTCCAGCAGGCTGCCATGTTCGGCCACCCCTTTGCCGGCAATATCGTAGGCCGTCCCATGATCTACCGAGGTTCGGATGATCGGCAGGCCCACCGTCAGATTCACACAGGTCCCGAAGGCGAGCAGCTTCAACGGGATCAGCCCCTGATCATGATACATCGCCACGACGCCGTCATACGCGCCTCTGGCCGCCTTCCCAAATAGGGTATCGGCCGGCAACGGATCACTGGCCTTGATTCCGGCGGCACGGGCTTGTTGCACAGCCGGGATGATGCTCATCGCCTCTTCGTTGCCGAATAACCCATGTTCGCCCGCATGTGGATTCAGTGCCGCCACACCAATCTTCGGTCGCGCAATGCCGAAGTACCGCGTCAGCCCCAGATGAGCGAGACGAATAGCCTTCGCAATCCGCTCCGTGGTCAACATCGAGGACAGCGAATTGATCGCCACGTGCGTGGTGGTGAACATGATTTTCAGCGGCCCGCCGACAATCATCATCCCGAATTCCTTGGTCTGGGTCAGATCGGCCAGCAACTCCGTATGCCCAGGGTAATGATACCCGGCCATGTTCATGGCTTCTTTGTTGATGGGTGCCGTCACGATTCCTGCCAGACTACCCGCCTGCGCAAGCTGGACCGCGGCCTTGATGAAGTCAATGGAGGCGGCTCCCGTTACATCAGCCGCCACACCCATGCGAAATCTCGGCAGCGGGCTCTTCAGAGCATCCACCACCGCAACCTGCCCGAATTTCAGTCGCACCCTGGTCGTCGGATCGAACTCCACCACCTGCAGCGGCAGCTTCAGCGATGCGATCGTCCGTTCCATAACGGCACGGGAGCCCACGACCACCGGGCGGCACATGCGCGCCAAAGCTCTGTCGGCCAGCGCCTTGGCAATGACCTCTGGTCCGATCCCGGCGGGATCTCCCATGGTGAGGCCCAAGACCGGGCGCTCTGGACTCGTCGTGCGTTTATGAACCATGTGTATAGAGGAACAATGTATACCCAAGGTACAGTAAGGCGCTGCCGCTCAGCAACCAGGGGCGCCACTGACCGGACCACAGCACTTGCAGCAAACTCATGCCCATAGCGAATACGGCCAGCACCATCGTCGCCAACGCCGTCGTTCCCAGCACCCATTCCGTACCCAGCAAGCCAACCGACACGGGAATCATGCCCTGAAATACCATGGCACCGGTGACATTCCCGACAGCCAAGCGATCCTTCTTGCGGTAGAGCCAGAGAAAACTATTGGACATCTCCGGCAGCTCGGTCGCCAATGGCGCGATTAACAGGGCGAGAATAAGCGGCGAGACATGCATTTCCGCTGAAATGGAATTCGCCGCCGTCACGAACAGGTGGGCCCCTCCGACCAGGCCCAACAGTCCGACGATACCTTGCACCGCGATCACGACATAGGACGGGTGAGGCGACCGACGCGCAAACAGCAACGGCTCGAGCGCACCGCCCTCCTCGGACGCCTCATCCTCCGCCGAAAATTTGATTTTCATGTAGTAGACGTAGAGCCCGATCAGGACGATCGCGACGGCTGCATGGAACAGACGCGAGGGAATGACGGCACAGGTTAACGCCAGGACATACGCGATGAGAAAAAATATGATATCGACCCGCACGTCGCCATAATTGAGCTTGAAAGATGCGGTCCGTTTCCCGATCCTGGCATAGAGCAACAGCAAGAACGCCAGAATCGGCAAGACCAGCGTGCTGAGCATAAAGGGCGCCCCAAGTATCGCCCCTAAACCGACTTCCGCCTGTTCTCGACCGGCCCCGAAAAAAATCGCGATGATCGGAATCGACGTCTCCGGCAGGGTCGTCCCGACTGCCGCAAACACACTCCCCACCGCGCCCTCGGAAATGTTCAGGCGCTTCCCCAGCCACTCAATCCCATTCGTGAAGAGATGGCACCCCGCCAGGGTTATGACGACCGAGGCCAGAAACAATCCCGCATAGAGGAGGATCGTCACGGGAGGCCTCGTGAGAGAGAGGGGCACAGGAAGAAGGAGACGACAACGGTCGCGACTTTCACGTGGTCACTTTGACCCGTCGCCGTTTCTCTTGCGACTGACGGTACATCCGCATCGCCGTCTCTAGAATATCTTTCACCGGACGCCCGCTTTGTTCGGCAATACGCCTGCAATCTTCGTATTCAGGTGACGCCTTGGTGCGCCCCGGCTGGTGGTCCGCCAATTTGATGCGGACATCGTGCCCCTCGACTCGGACCGATGCGAACCGACGCGGCAAGACCCGTCGCTGCACCTCCTGGGTCCGAATGCCCAATGCCGTCGTATCGGCGAACAACACCGCTAGCACAGCCTCTGCCTTCTCGCGGGGCGCCAGCACGGAAAGCACATTGCCGGGTCGACCCTTTTTCATCATCACGGGAGCCAGCGTGGCATCGACGGCACCGGCCGCAAACACCCGCTCGAACACCGTCTCGTAGACTTGCGGATTGAGGTCGTCGATATTCGTCTGAAGTTCCACGATCGTCTCCACGGAGCCGACAGCCCTGTCCGCTCCGTCGCCGACAAAGACCCGTAACACATTCGGCCACTGGGCCGGATCGGCCGTGCCTGCCCCATACCCAACATGGCGCACCTGCATGCGAGGCAAGAGGCCGAATTCTGTGGCCAAGGTACGCACCAAGGCGACGCCGGTCGGCGTCGCAAGCTCACGTGCTGGGCCTTGAGCATAAATGGGTAATCCGACGGCCAGCGCGGCTACCGCCGGTCCTGGCACAGGCAAGGAACCGTGAGCTGACGTGAGGGTGCCGGATCCCACATTGATTGCGGAGGCCGTGACGCGCTGAATCCCCATCAGGTGCAGACCCAGGACTCCGCCGACGACATCGACGAATGAATCGATGACGCCTACCTCGTGAAAATGCACGTGCGACGGTTCGACGCCATGGGCCTTGCCCTCGGCATCGGCCAATCGATCGAACACCGCCTGGCTTTGTTCTTTGACGACGGCAGGCAATCCGCTTTTGAGAAGAATCCGTTTGATTTGCGCCAACGTCAACGGAGCCCGAAAGCCTTTGTCGATCAACACATCGACTTTCGTCGCCGAAAGAGCCCCACGTTCCACCGGCTTCTGCGTGAGACGAAACCCCTCGATCTGCAACCGGTCAAGACCGCGGACCAGGTCCTTGAAAGGCAAACCCGCATCCACCAACGCACCCAAAATCATGTCGCCGCTGACGCCCGAGAAACAGTCGAAATGAAGTTGTTTCACCACGTCGCTCCTACCCTGCTCTATCGTGCGCGATCGAGGGGCATCTTACCGGAGCCGCATCCAGACAGCAATCATTCCGCTCGTTCGTTGACAGCCCTGCGAGGCTGTGTTATCCCCAATCAAGACACATATCCGACCAGTTCGCCAATTCACTTCGTGCGACGTCGACAACCGATGATCAATTCCAGCCGGCTCAGCCATACCACCGACCTGCGCACCTCACAGAAAAGACGGTTCGGCCTACTCATCCTGTTGAGCATTGTCTTCATGCTGGCAGGGCAGAGCATGGATGCGCTGGCCAAGACCAAAAGCAAAGGGTTGGTTCCCCGCCCTGAACCGGAATTGAAGATCCTCACGTTGCACGCTGCGCCGATGCCCTATCGCCCACAAGACGGACCGTTTCATTTCATCGCCACGGTGCAACTGCCTAAAGACATCGATGAGCAATTGATGCTGGAGGTCTCCGCCCTGGTCATGTCCTCCTCTATGACGTCCTTGCGCTTCCTCTCCATCCGTCAACCGGTGAATGAACACGTTCTGTCGGACACGAATGGCAGCGGGGACCCCGCACAAAAGCGCGTGCACATCGACCTCGCCTGGGACGGGCTCGACCACAACAAACTCCAAGTCCCGATCGGATCGTACGAATATGAAGTGCGAGTGAAATTGCTCAGTAACGGAGAGAAAGGCCAGCGCACTCAAATGTTGTCGTGGCCCAAACGCGGCAAATTTGTGGTCAAGGAATAGCAGGATGTTGAAAAAGTCCGCCAGCTTTGTTCTCGCGTCGCTCCGAGGCTCAACGTACCGCACAGGGGAAAAGAGCCTGTCCCGGCAGGCTCTGGGTGGGTGGGTAAGAACGCTGTGGCCTCGCCCCCTCGCATCGCTGCGGCCGCGCCGGACGACCTTTTTGAGCATCCTGCGGGCGTTCTGTATATCTCCCCACCCTCACGCATCACACTTTTTCAGGGGCAGCGAAATGGCTTTTCAAACGGCCTGCTAGTCGGCCGAGGAAACGTCGCAGCCTCAATCTTTCTTGCCTGTTGGAGCCGCACCTTCTACTTCCCCCACCATATTGATCCGATGGGCCATGCAGCCGGCCCCGAAGCCGTTGTCGATATTCATCACCCCGACCCCCGCTGCGCAGGAATTCAACATGGTCAACAACGCGGCCAAGCCGCCGAAGTGCGCCCCATAGCCGCGACTCGTGGGCACGGCAATCACCGGTTGTCGCACGAGCCCGCCGACGACGCTCGGCAGCACACCATCCATCCCGGCCACCACCACCAAGGCTCGAGCCTCATGTAAACGATCCTGCTGGCCAAGCAAACGATGTAAGCCAGCCACCCCCACATCGTACAGGGTGTCCGTTCGGCTCCCCATAATATCGGCCGTCACCCGCGCCTCTTCCGCCACCGGAATATCGGCGGTACCGGCAGTCACGATCAGCACCGACCCACGCCGCACTAACTTGGGCGGCGCAATCGATACCACCCGCGCCGCCTCATGATAGACCGCGCGCTTGCTGATGCGGAGCAGTGCCCGGGCGACGGTCCGCTCCACTCGAGTCGCCAATAACGAGTTCGTCTTCCGGAGCAGCGTCTTGGCAATGGTCACGACCTGATGTTCGGTTTTCCCTTCGCAAAAAATCACTTCCGGGAACCCCTGCCGAAGCGCACGATGGTGATCGAGGGAGGCAAACCCCAAATTTTCATACGGCATGGTCCGCAACTGATGCAGCGCATCCGGCACATCGAGGACGCCACGCTGAACCTGGGTGAGTAGCGCCTGTAGTTGGTCCTGATTCACGACAAGCTTTTCTCCTCTTTGGCTTCGCGTTCCATGAGATCGCCGACCGCTTGACGGCACGATTTATCGGCAAAAAGCACCGCATTCACTTCACGCACAATCGGCATGTCCACGCCGCACCGCAGGGCGAGTCCCAGAGCCGCTTTCGCCGTCCGCACGCCTTCCGCCACCGCCTGCATGCTGGCAAGAATGGTCTGGAGACGCTCGCCCTTTCCTAATCGTACTCCGACCGAGTGATTGCGACTCAGCGGGCCGGTGCAGGTGAGGATAAGGTCGCCCACCCCGGACAGCCCGTAGAACGTGCGCGGATCCGCGCCCATCGCCACACCTAATCGAACCATCTCGGTCAATCCTCTAGTAATGAGTGCGGCACGGGCGTTATGCCCGAGTTCGAGTCCGTCAACCACCCCGGCGGCCAGCGCCATCACGTTTTTCAACGCGCCGCCGAGTTGCACGCCGATCAAGTCATCATCTGCATAGACGCGGAAATTCGGCGTCATGAAGAGACTCTGGATCGTCTTCACGACTCGGGCATCCTGCCCGGCGAGACAGAGCGCGGTCGGCTGCCCCCGACTGACTTCAGCCGCAAAGCTCGGCCCCGACAACACCAGTAATGCACCCTGCATATGCGCCGGAAGCATATCCTCCATGACCCGCGTAACGAGGTGGAGGGTGTCTTCTTCAATTCCTTTTGTGGCACTGACCAACGGGATCGGATGCGGAAGGACCAATGCGATCTGTCCCAGAACAGGCCTCGCGACATGCGAGGGCACGGCAAAAATCAGGCAATCGACTCCCGCCACGGCTTCCGCCAGGCTGTTCGTCGCAGACAACGTCGCTGGAAGCGAGATTCCGGGTAAAAACAGCTGATTTTGGCGCCGGCTTTCGATCCCCCGGACGACCTCGGGCTCGTGGGCCCAGAGTCTGACGGGGAGCTGCTTCTCGGCCAAGTGCCGAGCCAACGCCGTTCCCCAGGCTCCCGCGCCGATGACTGCCACACGTTGAATGGATGAACTCGTCATGGACGCGGATTATAGGAAGGGGCTTTGAAACCTGTCAACGAATCGATCCGCGGAGTGTCAGTTTCGTCGACTCATCACGCACCTCGATCTTGACGCTGGAATTCTTCCCGCACTCGCGTTAGGCTGGAGGCTCCATGGGGAGTCTCCGTCATGAAACCCTGCCCTTCCTGCGGACGTGCCCTTCCTGAGATCAACCGGTATTGCACCGATTGCGGCGCCGCGCTCGAATCCCCCATCCCAGCGGCCGCCGCGCTGAAAAAAAATACGTCGGCGACGGAGCAACTGAACCTGAACATTCTGTACGGCATGGTGACGGTGCTGGTGGTCTCCCTCCTCATGCCACCATGGGAATCTCCCCCCTCACAGCCGGCCGCATTCCTTGG
>JBDTWG010000102.1:0-10754 GCA_040006855.1 Nitrospira sp. | reverse complement strand
GCACTTATGAATAATCTTGGATAGGGGCATCGTACAGAGAAGATCCGGCGATGGAAAGGGTCAGAGGGGGGAGCGAGAGCCGGCTCCGGTCGTGCTGAGCCGCATAATCTGGGCACGCACCGGCGCGGCCAGACTCGAACCCAGAGCCAGGGTGCCCTGCAGTCGAGGATCGGGGCGGTTGAATGAAAACGGATGGCCTGACGCCGCGGTGGCGCGTCCTCCGCTTTCTTCGATCAATAGGATGCCGGCGGCAATGTCCCATTCGTTGCCTCCCGCTAATGTCACCGCAGCATCCGCTTGACCTGCCGCGACCAGTGCGAGGGCATAGGCAATCGAGCCGATCGGGCGGCAGCGCATGTGGGGTTCAAGGGCCTGAAAGCGGCCGACTCGAAGCTCCCAGGGATTCACGAGTGCGAGTGGCCGCTCGGGTGGGCTGAACGGAGGCTGGCCGGCATCAGGGTGATGATCGAGGCGCATGCCCTGGCCACGGATGGCCGAAAAGAATTCGCCGGTGGATGGATTGAAAATAGCCGCGACCATCGGGACGCCATTTTCTACGAGTGCCACGGATAGGCAAAACTCCGGTAGGCCTCGCACGAATGATCGGGTTCCATCGATCGGATCGACGATCCACACGCGTTTCTTATCCAGCCGCTCCGAGTTATCCGGTGTTTCCTCCGACAACCAACCGTCATCAGGGAATGCGGCCGACAAGCTCTCCCGAAGCATCTGATTCACGGCCAAATCAGCTGACGTGACAGGAGAGTGATCCTGTTTGGTATGGGTCTCAAATCCCTCGGTGGCCAATCGAATGGCTTCGTGACCGGCCCGTATCATGGCGTCCGACACGGTGGCGAGTTCATGTTTCATCGACAGGCTGGCTCCAAGATCACGAAAGATGGTCCGCACATGTGACTCCAGCGTATCAGGTCTAGGGGCGAGAACAAAGCGCAGAATGGATTGCCGTGGAGAGGGACGCTTGACCCTCTGTGAGGATCCGCGTACAAGCTGGAATCACGATGAAATTGATGCACAAACATTCCCGCAAGTCTGGATTGCCGCCCGGCACGCTGGTCCATATCGGCGAGAAAAAATCGGACAAGGTCACCATCTCGGTCTACGAATACGGTGAAGGCCAGTTTCAAGAACGGACTGTCGCGAAGCCGGACGAAATAGCCATGACCGGGGAGCCGACTGTCCGGTGGGTGGATGTCGGGGGTATCCATAAGATGGAGGTGCTGGAGGCCTTCGGGAAAATGTTCGGCCTCCATCCGTTGTTGCTCGAGGACATTGCCAATACCGACCAACGTCCGAAACTCGACGATTACGGGGCCTACGGCTATGTTGTGCTCAAGATGCTGTATGAAGGGCACCGGCACGGGGATATCAATGTCGAACAGGTGAGTCTTGTCTTCGGAGAAAATTTTCTCTTGTCGTTCCAGGAGAACGGCGGCGATGTCTTTCAGGGCGTGAAGGAACGCCTGCGAAACGGCAAAGGCCGCCTGCGGCATGCGGGAGCCGATTATCTTCTGTACGCGCTGATGGACTCGATTGTGGATCGATACTTCATCATTCTCGAAACGTTGGGAGAAAGGATCGAAGCATTACAAGATCTCTGTATTACTAATCCGGGGCCGGAAACGCTGCGGGATATTCATGCAATCAAGCGGCAGCTTCTGTTTTTGCGCCGCTCTGTTTGGCCGCTCCGCGATGTCATGAACAATCTCTCACGCTCGGACGGGCAATTCTTGCAGGGCTCGACAAAAGTCTTCTTTCGAGACGTGTATGACCACATCATTCAAATCGGCGATACCATCGAAACCTTGCGGGAAATGGTGTCATCTATAATGGAAGTATATCTGTCGAGCGTGAGTTATCGGTTGAATGGCGTGATGAAAGTGCTGACGATCATCACGACGATTTTCATGCCGCTCAGCTTTATCGCCAGTATCTACGGAATGAATTTTGAGAACATGCCGGAACTGAAATCACCCTGGGGGTATCCGGTCGTGCTTGGCGTGATGGCCGTGACGGGGACTGCCATGCTGTACTTCTTCAAGCAGAAGAAGTGGCTATGAGGCAGACCTAGTCCAAGATCTCCACGCGATCCACGAAGTAGGTGGTTTCTCCGAAGCAGGTGGTCGGGATGTAGCGGAATTCCCGGTAATGAAGGACGACTCGCTTCCCCATCTGCCCATCGAGTTTCTTCGCCACAACATCATCCCACACGCTGAAATTCCATAAGAGCGGCGCGACGCCGGGCACCGTCGTCATGGCGAGTTCACCTTCCTGAGTCTTGCAGACCCACCCCTTCCGCGACAGTTTCTGGAGATAGCCCACGCGATCTCCGTCGGAATAACTCCAATTGAAGATGACCAAGAGGTAGGCGGCTCCCCCGAAAACCAACAATGTGAAGAATATTTTCGCGGTCATGCAGCTCCTGTCGTGGAGGCCATATCCTGAAAGAGCCAGGGGGCTTGCGTGCGACGGCGTTGCTCATACTGCGTGATCTGTTCAGCGTGTTGGAGGGTGAGGCCAATGGCGTCCAAGCCGCGGTACAGGCAATCTTTTCGAAAGGGATCGATCTCGAAATGATAGGCGGTGCCTTCCGGCGTGATCACATGCTGAGCCGCGAGGTCCACGGTGAGTCGATACCCTTCACGGGCCGTGACGCCCTCGAACAGCGCTTGGATTTCAGTTCCCGTCAACACCACCGGCAACATGCCGTTTTGAAAACAGTTATTGTAGAAAATGTCTGCAAAGCTCGGGGCGAGCACACATCGAAAGCCTTGATCCAGCAGTGCCCATGGCGCATGTTCACGCGAGGATCCGCAGCCGAAGTTGTCCCGCGCCAAGAGAATGCTGGCCTGTTGATAGCGGGGTTGGTTCAAGAAGAAAGCGGGATCCTGCGAACCATCCTTGCGCCGCCGCCAATCATAGAACAGGCCTTCTCGCAGACCGGTCCGTTTGATCGTCTTCAAAAACTGTTTCGGAATAATCTGATCGGTATCGACATTCATTCGGTCCAGCGGAGCAACCAAGCCTGTGAGTGTGGTGAATGCGTCCATAATGTGTCCTCAGTCTCTCCTCTCTTGCTTCATGCGTTGCAATGCCTACCGTGAACAAGGGCGCACGTGGGTTATGCCCAGTGGCGGATATCCACGAAATGCCCCTCGATAGCGGCAGCCACGGCCATCGCAGGAGATACCAAGTGGGTTCGTCCGCCGGCTCCCTGGCGTCCTTCAAAATTCCGGTTGCTGGTGGAGGCGCAGCGTTCCCCCGGCTTCAGCACGTCGGCATTCATGGCCAGGCACATACTGCATCCCGCTTCCCGCCACTCGAATCCCGATTCTTTGAAAATGCGATCAAGTCCCTCTTGTTCCGCCTGCTGTTTCACGAGACCGGAACCAGGCACCACCATCGCGTGCACACTCCCGGCAACTTTCTTGCCTTTGGCAAACGATGCGGCGAGACGGAGATCTTCGATCCGCGCATTGGTGCAGGATCCGATAAACACGGTGTCGATCTTGATATCGCGGATCGGCATCCCGGGCGACAACGCCATGTACTCGAGGGCTTGTTCGGTGGACTGGCGGAGTTTCTCGTCCTTCATGCTTCGAGGGTCCGGCACATTCCCATCCACACCGGTGACCATTCCCGGGCTCGTGCCCCACGTGACCTGAGGGGCGATCGTTTCGGCCCGCAATTCCACCACGGCATCGTATCGTGCGCCGGGATCGGTCGTGAGTTGCCGCCACGCCGCCACAGCTTGGTCCCAGAGCGCACCCTTCGGCGCCATGGGGCGACCTTTAATGTAGGCGACGGTGGTGTCATCCGGAGCCACCATGCCGGCGCGAGCCCCACCTTCGATGGACATGTTGCAGAGGGTCATGCGGCCTTCCATGCTGAGCGCGCGGATCGTAGAGCCGGTGTATTCAATCACGTGGCCCGTTCCGCCGGCCGTGCCGATTTTGCCGATAATCGCCAGGATCACATCCTTGGCGGAGCAACGAGGAGAGAGTTGCCCCTCAACGCGGACCTCCATGGTTCTGGGGCGTTTCTGGACCAAACACTGAGTGGCTAAGACGTGTTCAACCTCGCTCGTCCCGATGCCGAACGCCAGTGCTCCAAACGCTCCATGGGTCGAGGTATGTGAATCGCCACAGACGATCGTCATGCCTGGTAAAGTGAACCCCTGTTCGGGGCCGATGATATGCACGACGCCCTGCCGGATATCGTTCATCCCGAAAAAAGTAATGCCGAAGGTGGCGCAGTTATCTTGTAGCGTTTGAATTTGTTTGGCACTGATCGGATCGGCAATCGCCAAGCCACGGTCTGTGGTCGGGACATTATGGTCTGGAACAGCCAGTACGGCGCCCGGTCTACGCGGCGCTCTCGCGGCCAACGTCAACCCCTCAAAGGCTTGCGGAGACGTGACTTCGTGCACGAGCTGGCGGTCGATGTACAGTAACGTGGTGCCGTCGGGTTCAGCCCGCACGACGTGTGCATCCCAAATTTTGTCGAACAATGTCTGTGCAGCCATGGCCATACTCCTTGCAGGTCTGCGCCGAGGCAACAGGCGAACGGCGCAGGACCGATGCGGGACTATTATATATGCGAGCAGGCCTGCCGCATCAAGGGTAAAGGGGAGGGCAGAATGTGCCGCTTTAGATTTTAAAACCGGGGACCGATAACGTCTCCATGGAACAGGAACCGAGCGACAGCGAACGCATCACGATTCCCCGCTGGACGATCAAGCGCGATTCCAGAGCACTCGGCTGCTCCATCTGTGGATCGGCGATTGTGAAGATTACGGCAGAATGGCGGCAGGTCTCCTTTTGCACCTGTCGGCTGATCGAATACCGTGTGCTCCCGCGAGCTCCCAAATCTTTGCCTGCCCCTTCTCCCGCCGCAGACGTACGGAAAGACCCTTAATATCGCTGAGTTCCTGACGACGTCCGATCCTCTGCTAGGCTTGTCTTAACAACGCGGACAGGGGCGGGGGAATCGTCTTTGAGACAGAGGATCGTATGACACGCTGGATAGGGTTGCTCGTCGTGGCAGGGTGTGTGAGCATGATGAGTGGTCGTCCTGTGGAGGCGAAGGATCACTCCATGACGAAGTCATTGATCAGAACAGGATCGGCTGTCCAGGCGGGGTATGCCCGAGCCTGCGCGCGCCACGATCTGCTTGGCAATTGGGAGTTGGTCGGCTTCGATTCACCCTATCGATTCAGAAACCCGCAGGCTCCCTATCTATTCCCCCACCAAGTCTTTCAATACTCAAATCAGGGCGGCGCCAAATCAGCCCACTCGCTCCGGCCCATTCTGGACAAACCAGACACAGTCTTTGAGGCGGTGCCATTGGAAATGACCTATCAGGTTGAGCGGAGAGGCCGTCTGCTTCTCAAGACCAAGGGGCAGGACAAGCCCGTCGAGAGGTGGTCCTGTGAAGTCGTGATGCAAGACCGCGAAGCCATGGGACTCGGACGCGTCCTACAACGCGGTGACCTGATCATGACGTTGCTGGGAACAGGCGGGCAGCCATTGTTTGTCCGTCACCTGCGAAAAAGCGCCGCATAGACGCGCGTTGCATCGGGCGAACAGGCGTGCTACCACGCAGCGGGCAGCTGGAGTCTATCGGTGACGAGTCTTTGATGTATTCCGAATATATTCCGTCGAGGGGGCGATGGACGATCCGAATCAGGTGTGGCGCCAGCCGTCGGTCGTTGAATGGTCCCAGCTGCTGCTGAATAGCTATCGTCAGTGGGTGGGCCGGGACTTGCTTCAGCGAGTGGGGGGACCCGAGGAGGAGGCCCACTCGCTTTTCTTGGCGCCGTTCGTGGTTGTCTCGCATGGGACGGAAGAGGATCCGATTCTGAATTATGGGTCGCACCTTGCCCTGTCCCTGTGGGAGACGACGTGGGACGAGCTGCTGCAGACGCCGTCTCGGCTGACGGCGGAAGTCGTCAACCGTGCCGAGCGGGAATGGATGCTTGAGCGCGCCCGAACGCGGGGCTACATAGAGAACTACCGGGGCGTCAGAATCTCGAACAGCGGCCGCCGGTTTCTGATCGATAATGCAATTGTCTGGAGCGTCATCGACCAGGCTGGGCATCGGCTAGGACAAGCCGCAACCTTTTCACACTGGACCTTCCTCTAGCCGACGAAACCGGGGCACAATGGCCCCTTCAACCGACACCGATTCGCGAAACATACCCATCGGTCTGATCCAGAGCCCGCCTGCACCATACAGTTGGCGGTAGACGACGTATTCTTCCTCGCTTTCGGAGTGCCGGGCCACCCCGATCACTTCGTAGTCCTTTCCCTTATAGTGACGATAGCGACCAGGTTTGATCATAGTGTATCCTTGCAGGTTATCTACTGCGTGCTAGTCTATCGGACCTGGAATGTCGCCACAACTGCCGCACATACCTGAGCATCGCCACGATGTCGTGGTTATCGGCGGGGGCTCAGCCGGCTATGCCGCCGCGCGGACCGCTCGCGATGCCGGCGCCGATGTCGCCATTGTCGATCAAGGCCCTCTCGGCGGTCTCTGCATCCTCCGAGGCTGCATGCCGACCAAAACGTTTCTTCAGTCGTCGGAAATGATGGCGATGATGAAACGGGCGCGTGAGTTCGGGCTTGCCCCGGTTACTCCCCGCGCGGATCTATCGGCTATCGTCGATCGCAAGAATCGACTGGTGCAGGAGTTTGCGGACTATCGCATCGCCGCCCTCCGCGATCCACGGTTTACGTTGTACGAGGCGCGCGCTGAATTTATCTCACCCCACGACATTCGCGCAGGAGATATACGGATTCGCGGGCAGGCGTTCGTGATTGCCACCGGGTCGACGGCCCATGACGTGTCCATTCCCGGATTGGATGAGGCCGGCTACCAGACCAGCGACACGATTCTCGACCTTCGTCGGCCCCCCATTTCGCTCCTCGTGCTGGGCGGCGGTCCGGTCGCCGTCGAACTCGGACAATTTTTCGCTCGAATCGGAAGCCAGGTGACCATCCTGCAACGGAGTGCCACGCTCTTGTCCCATATGGATGCGGACGTCGGTCGTGCGCTGGAGGCCTCATTTCGTGAGGAAGGTATCGAGGTGGTGACAGATGTCTCGCTGCAGCGCGTGACCCAGACACCGTCGGAGAAAACGGTGCACCTGATACAGGGCGGCGGGATACAGACGCGCTCGGGAGAGACGATTCTTCAAGCCCTGGGCCGCCGCCCAAACTTGCATGGATTGGGCCTTGAGGCGGCGGGCGTGCAAGTCGTTAACGGTCGTCTGACGGTTGGTCCAGACATGCGGACCTCGCAACCGCACATCTTCGCCGTTGGCGACGTGAACGATCTGACGCCCATTGTGCATCTCGCGATTCAGCAAGGCGAAACGGCTGCGTGGAATGCGACTCATCCGAATGAACCCGCGCGGACGATCGATCACCGGCTTGATGCCGAAGCGGTATTCACCGAACCTCAGATTGGAGTGACAGGTTTGAGTGAACGGCAGTGCCGAGAACGAGCCATTCCATATTTGACGGCTTCTTACCCGTTCGCAGATCATGGGAAAGCGATGTGCATGGGGGCGGCGCATGGATTCATCAAGCTGTTGTGTCGCCCGGATAGCGGAGAACTCCTGGGCGCGCAGATCGTGGGGCCGCATGCGGCGGAACTGATCCATGAACTCATTGCCGTGATGTATTTTCACGGAACGGCGCAGGACCTGTTGCGCATTCCGCACTATCATCCGACGTTGGCGGAGATTGTGACCTATCCGGCAGAGGCCATCATCGAGCAGATGAGCCGACCATGAGGACGAAATGCCTCGTCAGCTTGTCGGCACTTCTGGTGCTCATGACCCTGTCGTGCGGGCAACAGACTTGGGACGCTGCCATGCAAGCCGGTGAGGCGGCGTTACAGCGAGGGCAGTATCAGGACGCCGAACAGATTTTTTCCGCGGCTGTGCATAAGGCAGAAGAGTTTGGTCGTCACGACCGGCGAGTCGCGGTGACGCTGGCCCATCTGGCTCAGACCTATAGCGCACAGGGGAAATTTGTCGAGGCCGAACCCGTTTATCTTGAGGCGCTCAAGATCTACCAGGACGTGCATGGCGAGAACCATCTGGATGTGGCCGCGATGTTGAACAACCTGGGAGTTCTGCATCGCAAACACGGACAATATGCCGATGCGCAGCGGCTCTTGACTCGAGCCCTCGCCATCAAGGAGAAACTCCTGGGACCGGATCATCTGGAGGTCGCGTTGGCGCTGAGCAACTTGGCGGCGATGTATCTGGCTCAGGGCGACTGGGATCCGGCGGCGACGTTATTGGCGCGCGCGTTAACGGTGCGAGATAAACGGTTGAGCCCCGACCATCCCGATCTACTGAAGAACCTCGACGACTATGCCGGTGCGCTTCGCAGGCTCAATCGAGGGGCTGAGGCAGCCGTGTTGGAAGGGAGAGCCGCTGCGATTCGCGCGAAGGCGAAGTCCTGACGGCCAAGGGGTGAAGAGTTGAACCGATGGGATGCTCGGGTGTAGCGTAGTGGATCTGTTGGCGAGAGGACGGCCGATGTCTGATTTACGGACCAATGCATTGATCGCGCGCGGGGTGGGCATTGTGTTCATTGCCGTGGGATTCATGCTGGGCATCTATGGACTGGAATATCCCGATACGGTGTGGCTGCAGACGGCATTGGGGCTCCTGGTCACGGGGATGATGGCTCAGGGCTATGCGATGTATTGTTCAATACGATGGATTCGAGAACAGCGTGATTCGGAACGGTAACCGGGCAACATGTGACGGAGAGAGTGGGGTGACGTGCCCGGTTCGGTGGAGCGGGTGCTTTCTTCTGCTCTGTCTTGTGCTATTGTCCGGCTGCGGAGGGCCCTGGCGTGATCAATATCTCGCCAAAGGGGTGAAGACGCTCACGCAAGACGATATTGCGGAAAAGTTCGGTCCACCGAGCACGGCCAAGACGCCGGTGCTCGGTGGAGATACAGTTTGGACCTACCGGGTGCCGATGGGAGATCGAGAAGTCCATCCTTGGGATCCCAGCACATTGACCGCCGGTAAAAAAACGAAGGCTCCTCCTTCACCCTCTCCCTTCGGCAAAAGTTTGGCCGGTGCTGAGGAGCCCTACCGCGCGCCGCTCTATTGTTACCGCTATACGCTGTCTTTTGATGAGGAGAAGCGGCTCAAGAACTGGAAACGAGAAGAATGCGTCCCCCGCGCCAGTGAGGATGAGGCCGCATCGCAGTAAAACGGCTCAAAATACCCTATGCGAGAAATGCTGCCGGTCATCGGCTCGAGTGTTTTTTTCGATCTCCTCAAATCCGTCCTACTTCTCCTGATCCTGCTCATCGTGCGAACGGTCGTGGTTCGCTCAATCAGGCGAAACCAAACTCTGACCATCGACGCAAAACGCCGATGGATCGTCACGAGTCGCAACAGTATGGTGCTCGGCCTGTTCGTGGGCCTGGTCGTGATTTGGGCCCACGAGTTGGAAGCGTTTGCAGTATCCCTCGTCGCGCTGGCGGCTACCGTGGTGCTTGCGACAAAAGAATTGATTCTCTGTTGGAGTGGCGCCGCGTTGCGTGTCGGAGGAAGCGTCTATGGGGTTGGGGACCGCATTCAACTGGGCATGTATCGCGGGGTCGTGCTCGACCACGATGTATTTGCAACCAAACTGTTGGAGATTGGGCCGGGTCTGACGTCACACCTCTATACCGGTCGAATCGTGGTCTTTCCGAACAGTCTGTTATTCACGAATCCGTTAATCAAAGAAAGCCCCTCGCAGGAGTACGGCCTCTACGTGTTGTCAGTCCCCCTTCTGAGCTCTGAAAATTGGCAGGCGGCCGAACACGCCCTTCTCGAGGCCGCCAAGGCGGAGTGTGCTCCCTTCATGGATCAAATGGGCCGACAGATGAAGCTCCTGGAGCAGCGAAACCTATTGGAAGCCCCTTCTCCTGACCCGCGAATCACTATCCAATTCCCCGAGGCGGGGCGCATTCATCTGGTACTCCGGTTTCCTGCTCCGGACCGCGGCCGGTCGCGAGTCGAGCAGGCCATTCTTCGACGCTATCTTACCGCCGTCCGCAATTAACCTGTCGCGAGTATTCTTTCTTTGAGCAGGGCACCTTCCTGACCGCGCCACTGTTGAAGATGTCGTGCCGGTAAAAACTAGCAAAATGTTTGGCAAGTGAGCCCTCTCGGAGTATTGATGAGTGCTGCATGCCCGTCGGTTCGACGCGGATCCAATTGCCATATTTCAAACCATAAGGGAGGTCTGTTGATGAAAAGGTCTATCGCTGCCATGGTCGCAGTTGCATGTGTGGGCATGAGCTCGTTTGCCCTCGCTGACGAGATGGGGATGGGGAAACTCTCGGGGGAGATGAAGCAGGACATGGGCGGACTGTCCGACGATCTGAACGTCCAGAAGGCAGACCTCACGAATGACCTCAAGGCGAAGAAAGAGTCAGCGAAAAGTGAGATGAAGGCGAAGCGGGATGAGGCCAAAGCGAAAAAGAAGCAAGCCAAGGCTGACTTAAAGGCGAAGAAGGAGCAGGTGAAAGCTAAGGCGAAGGCGAAGAAAGAGACCGTTCATGCGAAAGCGGCAGAGCTGAAGGGGGCAGCTGACGGGACCTTGCATGAGGCCGACGGGATGAAGCATGACTTGAAAGATGCGATGCGGAACTAACCCGCCTTAGTGCGATTGCGAGGCGATCCTCGTAACGTCTAACTTTCAACC
>JBDTWG010000101.1:0-10852 GCA_040006855.1 Nitrospira sp. | reverse complement strand
TCGATTCCGCAAAGAACTTTCCCTCACCGGCAGCGCGCTCTACGAGACGATTGTCGCCATCGCAGAACGCGTCAATCGCAAAGTGCAAGTACTCCGTCTCCATGGTCAGGCCACAACGATTCTGAATCATATCCACGCGATTCATCGAGACATCGGCCGACGTGTGGCTGACCTGGCCGCTAAGCCCGTCGGAGGCGCTGATCCTGAGGCTCATTCCAAGCGGTTCCCACTGGAAGATGCCATCCGTACTGCCGCAGACCGCATCAAGGGACAGCGAGCGGCCCTGCAACACCTCGAGAGCCATATTCGAGACTTGAAAATCGAGTTAGCTCAGGAAGAGTTGCTGACGATGCAACGCGAGTTGGGCTTGCGTGACGCCGCTCTCGAGCGCGTCGTAGTGGCTCAAGGGGCGCCGGTCATCGGCCATCCGATCGGCGACTTTGACTTGCCTGCGACGACCCGTATCGTGGCTGTCTTCCGAGGGCCATTTCTTCTCCCCCTCTCCGACTCCATGACACTTCGTCCGGACGACATTGTGATCCTTGCAGGACTGCGCCACGACCTCACCCACTGGCTCCCCCATTTTCAGAAGGCTGTCGCCTCCAAGACGGCCTAAGTCGCTCCTTTCGCCGCTATTCCGGAATCTGCTATTCTGTACTCGGCAAGCCGTTCAGGCGTTGGAGCGTGCCGATCATGAAGACTCATGCTTCCTTTTCAACGGTGCTCATTCTAGGACTCGGCTTTTCCGGATGGCTAGCGGGAAGCGTAGTGCCTTGCTTTGCGGGTCCCCTGACAGACGCAACCACGCGCAAAGAATCCACTGGGCTGCGGCTCCTGGAAGAGCTCCAAACGGTCATTACGGATTTAGCTGAAGAAGCGAAGCCCTCCGTCGTGAGTATCTTTCCTATCCAATCGCTAGGGCGAACACGAGATGCGTCCGGCGAACGGATGCCAAACTCCACGGGGTCTGGATCCGGGGTCATCATCGATCCCGAAGGCCACATTATTACAAATAACCATGTCGTCGGCGATGCCGCAGAAGTCGAGGTCCGGTTCTCCGACAAATCCAAACTGTTTGCGCAAGTCATCGGAAAAGATCCTGATACGGATCTGGCGGTATTGAAAGTCACGGCTGACCATCCCCTCCCCGCCGCCCGCTTCGGAGACTCCGCCGGAGTCAAGGTCGGCCAGTGGGTGCTGGCGGTCGGGAATCCCTTCGGGCTGGATCGGACTGTGACGCTAGGGGTCGTCAGCGGAATCGGGCGGGAAAACATCAATCTGTCACGCTACGAAAATTTTATCCAGACCGATGCCTCAATTAATCCTGGCAACTCCGGCGGACCGCTGTTCAATTTACGCGGGGACATCATCGGCATCAACACGGCCATCATCAACTTCGCGCAGGGCATCGGCTTTGCGATTCCTTCCAACATGGCGAAGCAGGTCATGCAGCAATTGATCGCCAAAGGCAAAGTCGTGCGAGCCTGGTTGGGTGTGGGCCTTCAACCCATGACTCAAGACTTGGCCAAAAAATTCGGAGTGGATGAAAACGAAGGTGTGCTCGTCAACGAAGTCTTCGAGCGGGACCCTGCCGCGCTGGCCGGAATCAAGCCAGGCGACGTCATCACCAAGGTCGACGGGGCGTTGGTAGACACGCCCAACAAGCTCTCACGACTGGTGGCGGGTCTCGATCCAGGAGCCACCACCACTGTGGAGGTCGTCCGAGACGGCAAACGACTATTGGTTAAAGTGGCGTTAAGTGAGCGCCGGGATACGGTTGTCACGGCCTCGCTGCCCCAGAGCAGATCAGACTTGAAACTCGGCATTGATGTCCAGGATTTGACCGCGGGGTTGGCCGAAAAATTTCATCTCAAGGAGAGCAGGGGGGTGTTGATCTCCAAGGTGGAAACAGGCAGCTTGGCGCAGGCCGAAGGGTTACGTGAAGGGGATCTCGTCAAGGAAGTGAATCGTATCGATACCGGTACCGTCGGAGAATTCACCGTCGCCGTGTCCAAGGTCAAACGCGGCGACACGATTCTCTTGCGTGTGTTGCGAGAAGGCCGGGCATTCTATGTCGTGCTCAAGCCCGGCGATCCATAGCCCACAGACGACGCAGCCTCCGCCTCGCTGAGTATCCCTGTCAATGCATGGTGGCCGCATGTCTCCCCGCCTTGTGCTCCTCTATGATGCGACCGACAAGCTCTTTCGGCACCTCTTCATACTGCGCATACTCCATCAGGTAACTTCCTCGCCCGCCCGTCATGGAATTCAGTGATGGGGCATAACTGAGCATCTCAGCTTGGGGCACCAGGGCCTTCACGGTTTCCATATGACCGTTGGCGACGACCATGACGATCCGTCCGCGTCGGGCGTTCAAATCGCCGAGCACCGCGCCGATGCAGTCGGCCGGAACATCCACCTCCACGCTCATCAGGGGCTCGAGCAGAATCGGGTGAGCCGCTTCAATCGCCTTCTTCACTCCCATGGACCCGGCGATTTTAAATGCCATTTCCGACGAATCGACCACATGGTAGGATCCGTCGTACACGGTGACCCGAAGGTCCACGACGGGATACCCCGCAAGCGGGCCTTCATGCAGCGCCTCAATGATTCCCTTTTCAACAGCCGGCACAAAGTTGCGCGGAATAGCTCCGCCGACAATCTTATTTTCGAATTCGAATCCCTTGCCGCGTAGTAAGGGACCGGCTTCCAGCCAACAATCGCCATACTGGCCATGCCCGCCCGTCTGCTTTTTATACTTGCCTTGTGCCTGCGCCACACTGCGAACCGACTCGCGATAGGGTATTTTCGGCGCGTGCAACGTCACGTCCGCACCGTACTTGCGATGGAGCTTCTCCAAGGCGACGTCGATATGCAGTTGGCCCAGTCCGCTCAGTACCATCTCCTTCGTCTCCATGTGGCGAACGAACTCCAAACTCGGATCTTCCTCGATCAGTTTGTGCAGTCCCAGACTCACCTTCTCAATGTCTGCATTGGATTTCGGTTCAATGGCGAAGGACACCACGGGCCGGGCGAACTGAATACCAAGGTACCGAATCGGCGCCCGTTCATCGCACAACGTATCACCCGTGAGACTGTCCTTCAGCTTGGCGATCGCCACAATGTCACCCGCCGTCGCCCGCGGGACCGGCGTGTACTTTTTCCCAACAATCGAAAACAGATGCCCACCGCGTTCTTTCATCTGTCTGGTCGCATTGTACAAGGCGGTATCCGCCTCCAGAGTACCCGAATAGAGCCGCACGTAGGACAGACGCCCTACAAATGGATCGATGAGCGTCTTAAACACCACCGCCGAGAATGGATCAGTCTCCAACGGCTCTCGAGTGATCTGAGCTGATCCTTCCGCCAATCCCGAACCGCACAACGGCGCAGACTGGGCTCGGCTGACCGGTGACGGCATGAGATCCACGAGACAGTTCAAGAGTGTCGACACACCGATGCGACGCAACGCTGACCCACCGACAACTGGAACCAGCGAGCCGTTTTGTACTCCGACCCGTAATCCCGCCAGCAAAGCTGCGTCCGTCAGCCCGCCGTCTGTCAGGTAGCGATCAAGAAGCTGTTCATCTCCTTCCGCAACCAGCTCAGTCAACCGGCGCCTGGCCTGATCAACCCGGTCACGCCACTCGGATGTCACTGGCGCCTCCTGCAGCTGCGGACGATCGGCGCGCGGGGTCATGACAAGATTCTGGAGCAGGTCCACCACGTCGCTAACCTGTGCGCCAGTGCCAATCGGCAGCGTCAGAGGAATGGCCTTGATCTCCAGTTCTTTGACCAAGACATCAATCGTCTGCGAGAAATCCGTACCGTCTTTGTCGAGGTCATTGACAAACACGACGCAGGGAAGTCCCGCGCCATGGATAGTAGTCCAGAGCCGCTGGATTTCGCTGCGCACCCCCATCGAGGCACTCACAACCAGAATGACACCATCTGCCACACGCAAGGCCGATCGCGTCTCGCCGACCAAGCTGGGCGAGCCTGGGGTATCGAGGAGGTTGAGCAACGTGTCTCTGTAGCAGCAGCGAATGACGCTGGTGTTGAGCGACATTCGGCGATGAATTTCTTCCGGTTCAAAATCAGATGCCGTGGTTCCGGCGAGGATGGAGCCAAGAGTGGGGAGAGTGCCTGCACAGTACGCCAACGCTTCGACTAACGAGGTTTTTCCCGATCCCGCATTCGACACCACAGCCACATTCCTGATGGATTCAGTGGGGGGAACGTTCATCATGACCTCCTCCAGTGAGTCGGCGGCCTCCGTGGGCCTGGTTAGAAGTACGAGAGTACGCGATCCCTTCCTTTCTCTGCCTGTGCCATCAGATGCTGCCGCAAAGGTGGTCGGCAATTTTTGGTTTGACGACTCATGCCGGTGACGCCTCTCCGCTCAGCCAACCCTGATCCGCAAAACTGACATATCGTCCGTCTCCCACAATAAGGTGGTCGAGGACTTGAATCCCCAAGAGAGACCCGGCAGATACCAACCGAGCTGTGAGCACACGGT
This sequence comes from Nitrospira sp., assembly GCA_040006855.1. Taxonomy (GTDB): domain Bacteria; phylum Nitrospirota; class Nitrospiria; order Nitrospirales; family Nitrospiraceae; genus Nitrospira_A. The sequence continues at coordinate 6,333 of JBDTWG010000101.1, read as the reverse complement.
CCTCCTGGCTCGGGGTTGGATCTCCGCTGGGATGGTTGTGGAGAAAAATGACCGCTGCGGCCGACGCCCGCATAGCCGGGATAAAGACTTCTCGCGGATGCACAATACTCAACGTGAGGCTGCCTTCAGAAATCGTCACGTCACGAATGACCTGATTCTTGGCATCCAGCAGGACCACCCCAAAGATCTCGTGCCGTAGGTCACGCAGACGCGCGTGGTAATGCTTAAAGAGGTCGGCACTGGAGTTGATGCGCATGCCGGTGGTCAACGGGGCAGACACGGCACGCTTGCCGACTTCCACAGCGGCCTTTAGTTGGGCGGCCTTCGCTGGTCCTACTCCCGGGATCGCACAGAGTTCTTCGACACTGCAGTGCAGGAGGCCGAAAATTCCTCCCACGCGCCCAAGCACTTCCATTCCAACTTTCACCGCGGAAGCGTCCTGCCTACCCACTCGCAATAAAATCGCAAGCAATTGGGCGTCCGATAGGCTTTCGGCCCCCTCGCAGAGCAACCGCTCGCGTGGACGTTCCGTCTCGGGCCAATCTCCGATCCCCCTCCCTGGTTTTTTCGGTGTCATCTGAATTTCCTACGACAAAAAAATGTCGCCCTGCACGTTTTTGTGCCGGTCACTTGACGCCTAACCGATCTCCTGCTAGGCATCCGAATTACATAACCTATTGAAAATATGTGGCTTGACATTCTGGTGCAGCTCTTGCTTCAGAGCAGGCACAGCTGTAAACGTCGCCACCCAGGAGGAACAAATGGAATGTCCAAAATGCAAAGGTATGATGATGTTGGAACGGTTCTCAGATTTCTTTCTCATTTTCTACGCCTGGAAATGCATTAACTGTGGCGCCATCATTGACCGAACGATTTCAGCCAATCGGAGAAAGAGCCTCGCCGCTCGCGAAGCGCAGCCGGTTGCAACTCGCTAATCCGGCAGTTTTCCCGCTCGGGTCATTATGTCGATTGGTGGTGTGAGGGCCAAGATACATCCGCCATCTCCCCAGGCCTGGCGAATCGAGTTGTAAGTGCGGTCTGATTATAGCGAGCCTCTTCCTACGCGTCAAAGCGCGACTCCTCGGACGTCTACAGCACTCCCCGCCCCTCGGCGGGGAGAATTTTCTTCCAAGCCGTGCGCCTCCCTCATCTCGACGCTCTGTCACCTTGACCCCTTCAAAAACGCTGTGTTAGAGTCTCTCACTTCTTAGCCAGAGACGAATGGCTCTCACCCGAATACGATCATGCGCGTCATCGCAGGGGTTCATCGGGGCCGACGGTTGCTTGGTCCCAGTGGACAGGCCATTCGGCCGACATCTGACCGAGTGAAGGAAGCCCTCTTTTCTATTCTTGGTGAGCGCACCACGGGAGCCCGAGTGCTCGACCTTTATGCCGGTACTGGGTCGATTGGAATTGAAGCCCTGAGCCGCGGCGCTGCACATGTGACCTTTGTCGAAGCCGACCGTACGGCGCTCCGCCTCGTGCAGTCCAACCTTCAACAATGCGGGCTTGAACCATCTGCCAATATCTGCGCCTGCCAGGTCAGCCAGTTTTTTCACCGCACGACCCATTGGTCCGGTCCGTATAACATCGTCTTTTGCGATCCACCCTACCAATTGACGCCGGACCTGATCGCGTTGGCGAATGAGTGGGACAGACGATGGTTAGCAGACGACGCCGTCGTCATTCTGGAGCATGGGAGGAAAGCACAGATCCCGCCGACCCTGGGACCGCTCTCTCAAGTGAAGCGCTACGACTATGGCGACACGGCGCTCACGCGGTATCAGCTCACTGAGAAAAAAGCACAACCGACATGAAAACTGCCGTCTATCCCGGCACATTCGATCCGATCACGCACGGACATAGCGATATTATCCGGCGCGGATTTCGGATGTTCGAGAAAGTCATCGTGGCGATCGCGCCCAATCCGAGCAAGCATCCCTTCTTCAGTGTGAAGGAACGGCTGGAGATGGTAGGACTGGTCACGAAAGACCTACCGAACTTAGAGGTCACGACGTTCGAAGGGCTACTGGTTGATTTTGTACGAAAAAGTGGCGCCCATGCCATCCTTCGAGGATTGCGGGCTATTTCTGACTTCGAGCACGAGTTTCAAATGGCACTCATTAATCGAAAACTAGCGGAAACCGTTGAAACGGTGTTTCTGATGCCCAGCGAAGAGTATTCCTATCTGTCTTCCACCATCATCAAGGATGTCGCCAGCCACGGCGGGTCGCTCCAGGACTTTGTCCACCCCGAAGTGGCCAGGAGGCTCCAAGAACGAATTCGGAGTTTCAAAGGATGAAACTTGCAGCCCGTGTCGGACGAATTGTCCCCTCCCCTACCCTGAGCATTACAGCTACCGCGAAGGCGATGGCGGCGCAGGGAATCGATGTCATCGATTTCGCGTCCGGAGAACCGGATTTCGATACGCCTGAGCCGGTAAAGGCGGCAGCAGAAGCCGCCATTCGCGCCGGCTTCACAAAGTATACGCCGTCCTCCGGCATCGACGAATTGCGCGGCGCGATTGCAGACAAGCTGAAAACGGAGCAGGGGCTTCACTATGAGAAATCACAGATTCTCGTCTCTTGTGGCGCGAAGCATTCGCTGTACAACGTCGCGGAAGCGCTGTTGGAAGCGGGCGATGAGCTGATTATTCCGGTGCCCTTCTGGGTCTCCTACCAGGATCAGACGCTGCTCAACGACGCGACGCCGATCCTCCTGCAGACGCAAGAACACGATGGGTACACCATCAGTCAAGAGGCGCTCGAAGCCGTCATCACCCCACGGACCAAGGCCATCATCGTCAACAGTCCCTGTAACCCAACCGGCGCCACTTACGATCGGAAGACACTCGAAGGAATCGCCGCCGTGGCCTTGCGCCATGACCTCGTCATTATTTCGGACGAGATCTATGAGAAAGTGCTCTACGACGGAGTCCGGCACATCAGCATCGCCACATTAAGCCCTGAGGTAGCCGCGAGAACCGTCGTCATCAACGGTGTCTCGAAAGCCTATGCCATGACCGGTTGGCGGATCGGCTATGCGGCAGGACCGAAGCCGTTGCTGACGGCCATGGCCAATATTCAAAGCCAGAGCACGTCCAATCCCTGTTCGATTTCACAGAAGGCTGCCGTCGCGGCGTTACGCCTGGGGGATCCGTTCACGAAGATGATGGTGGCGGAATTCGACCGACGTCGGCGCGTGATGGTCGATCGGCTCAACAAAATGGCCGGTGTGACGTGCCGTATGCCGACCGGAGCCTTCTATTCATTCCCAAATGTGAGCGGCTTGTTATCCCGGCGCTGGAAGGATCGGCCGATCGGCTCCGCCGCTGAGTTGGCAGCCTATTTACTCAACGAGGCTCAAGTTGCAGTCGTTCCCGGTGAACCGTTCGGAAGCGGATGCCATATTCGTCTGTCCTATGCCACAGCTATGGAGGCCATCGAGCGAGGGCTGACCCGTATCGAAGCGGCCCTTGGTCGCCTTTCGTAGAACGAGACGAATATTAACCACCGCCATCCCCCTTGATTTGTGGTGAATAGAGGCTACGAGTAAGAGAGCAGGTAAGCGAAATCCCCCATACAGGCCAAACCAGATGCCGTACGCAGTGTGATGACAGGAGGATAGACCAGTGCCGATCTATGAATATCAATGTATCAGTTGTGCTCATCGGTTTGAATTAAAGCAGAGCATTAAGGACGACCCCATCAAGGAATGTCCTCGTTGCGGTAAGGAAGTGACCAAGCTGATCTCCTCTCCCGCCATAATGTTCAAAGGCAGCGGATGGTATATCACTGATTATTCGGACAAGATGAAGCCTGGTGCAGGAAGTGAATCGTCTGAGAAGGCGGCGACTTCCGGCACAGAGAAGACGAAAACTCCAGCCTCATCCGAGACCGCACCTGCCGGCTCGGCAGCCACGCCCGCAGCTACGCCCTCCGCCCCTGCTTCTTCAGGCTCAACTGCCGCACCCAGCGCAAGTACGCCCAGCACCGGGTCCTCGAGTTCGAGTTCCTCATCCTCTTCAGCGGCCTGACGATCGGAAAAACAGCCGGGGAGGATCACACCCACCCGCCTCAACGCGCGAAGACACATGCTCTACGCCTGTTGAGCGGGCGGGTGGGATGGTCTTGGCGGAGGAATGCTACGGGGTGACTCGGCTGACCGGAGCGGGTTTTGTTTTTTTGGCACTCGTCGACTTCTTTGACGATTTCACCGTTGCTTTGGCCCCGGATTTGACGGGCCTCTTCACGACGGCTTTCCCAGTCGGCTTGACGGCATGACTCTTCGCGGGCTTCACCGCATGCTCTCTCGCCGCCGCGATCGTATGCTCTAAATTAGCAATCATCGCCGATTTTTCTTTGTTGACCCGCGTCAAATCTTCCACGCGAATCTGCAATTCTTCCTTCGCCTTGTTCGCGGCACTGAGCTGATTCTGGAGCAGTGCTTTGTCCGCCGCAGCCTGTTGAGCCTCAGAGTGCAACTGTTCAATTTGAGCCTGTAGCGCCGGTGGCCAGAAGTCGCATCCCGTCAGCATGAGCATAGCGCCGACTCCGAGCACAGACAGTCCCATCACCGCGCGACGTGAACGAGTGAGCATAGATAAATCCTCCAATGAGGGTGAATTATACCGACAACCGGCCGTCAAATCATGATGAAAGTGTATAGCCCTGCTGTGCGAGCGCCGTGCGAATTACCTCCGTGGACAGGGCTCCGGCTCGAAGCAGACGCGGGCGGTCACAGGCATCGACAATGGTGGAAGCCAGGCCGCCGGGCGTTCGACCTCCGTCCAAAATCATAGCAAGTGCGGACCCCAGTGCGCGCTCCACGTCGGCCGCACTATCGAGAGACGGTTCAGAGGACCGGTTTGCGCTGGTCCCGGTTAGGGGACCCGTCTGCGACAATAGTCTCCGGAGATAGGGCAAGGGTGAAAGGCGAATTCCGATGGTTCCTGTTCCGGCTGTCAGCAACGGCGACAGGTCTGATGCGGCTGGAAAAACGATGGTCAAGGGACCAGGCCAAAACAGCTCCATGAGGACGGCGGCCGCTGGCGGAGTCGACGCCACCAATTGGGCCAGCTGGCCGTGATTTCCAATGAGCACCAAAATAGGCTTGTCGGACGGCCGGTCTTTTACTGTGACAAGACGAAGCAACGCCTGTGCCTGAGTGGGACGCACCGCCAAACCATAATAGGTTTCGGTGGGAATGGCGATGACACCCTGCGCGGCCAGCACCCGCTGCACCTCCGGCAGGATCGTCTCGCAAGTCTGGTCGTTGAAGGGAAGAACGAGAGCCATGCGGCTGACGCAGGTATCCGATCAGGCCTTGCGTGGCAAGGCCCGATGCGCAATGTCGGTTCGGTAATGTCGTCCATCAAACAGAATGGAAGGCACGGCCTGATAGACCTGCTCTCTCGCCTGGAGCAAGGACGGCGCCCAGGCCGTCACAGCCAGCACTCTTCCGCCGGCAGTCACCACACGCTCCGTCTCCCGCCTCGTCCCGGCATGAAAGATCGCGAGGTGTGCATCGGCAGGCTGAGTCGTCAGCCCTTGTATGGGGAAACCGGTCTGATACGAGCCAGGATAACCAGGAGACGTCATCACCACACAAACGGCCGTATCATCGCGCCATTCGACCGCGAGCTGATCGAGGCGATGATCGACCACCGCCTCCATCACATCAACCAAGTCCGTCTTCAGCAGCGGCAACACGACCTCTGTCTCAGGATCGCCCATGCGCGCATTGAATTCCAGCACGTACGGTGTCCCCTTCACGATCATGAGGCCTGCATACAGGACACCCTGAAAGGGACAACCGAGCCGCGCCAGCGCATCGACCGTCGGCTGGAGCACTTCACGCGTCACCTGTTCACGGAGAGCAGCCGACGCGATGGGAGCCGGAGCATAGGCGCCCATCCCACCAGTGTTCGGACCGGTATCGCCATCCCCCACCCGTTTATGGTCCTGGGCCGGGACCATCGGGACGACGGTCTTCCCATCGGTGAAAGCCATGATGGTCAGCTCTTCGCCGTCGAGGAATTCTTCGATTAATACCCGGTGCCCCGCCTGGCCGAAGAGCGATTTTTCCATGGCGTCGCGCACGGCCTGCTTGGCCTCCTCGCGCGTGGTCGCCACCACCACCCCTTTCCCCTGCGCCAGTCCATCGGCCTTGACCACAATAGGAACGGGCTGCCGATCAAGATAGGCCAAGGCCTGTTCCATCTGCTCAAAACTGCGGGAAGTCGCCGTCGGAATATGATTGGCGGCCATGATGTCCTTGGAAAAACTCTTACTGGATTCCAATCGCGCGGCGGCTTTGGTCGGCCCGAATATT
>JBDTWG010000100.1:0-10865 GCA_040006855.1 Nitrospira sp. | reverse complement strand
AAGAATAAGATGGATTGCGGAAGGCAAGGACACGACGGGGGAGCCCTCGTATGAGTTAGGGGATCGGAATACTCGCGCTAGACAGGTTTTGAGAATGAATCATCATCCGGCACGGGGGCCTGCTTGGCTGCTTCAATCGACTGCTCCAACTCTTTCTGAGCCGAATCCATCTCCGCCCGAATCGTTCGCATTTCAGGATCGACGGAGCTCCGCACATCAGCCACCGCTTGGCGGAAGGTGCGCACCGCATCCCCTAGGCCCTCCCCTAAACCCTGCATATCCTGAGCAGACAATCCGGCCGGTTGAGGCTGGGCTGCTTTCGCCCGCATGGCAGCCTGAGCCGCCTGCACACGAGCCACAGCATCCTTATTGACGATGGCCGATGGCCGCTTGGCTACGGGCTTGCTCTGGGCACCGGCCGGAAGCGGGGGATACTGCGCACGCATAATAGGCGCTGGAGTTGCCATGCGATCTTCCATTGTCGGAGGCTGATGGCTCTGTGCGACTGCCGATCCCGCCGCCGCCTGCCCTGGATTAACGGTAGCGACCCGAGGTTTCGCCTGTTGAGCGGCTTGCGGACCTTGCGGTCCTGCAGCTGCCATGAGGGCCGCTGTCGTACCGGGAGTTAACTCAGGGCCGGGTGTGTACGGAGCGGTGGCTTTGGGAACCGGTGGAATCGTTGGAGCTGTTGATGGCTGAGCTGCTTGCCCCATCTCTGCTATCGGTTGAGCCTGAGTGGGAGCAGGCACAACGGCGGCGTCACTCTGTTCGACCGTGGCCTCCGGAGGCGGGATGTCATTGACTTCTTTTTTAAACCCTTTGAGAGCCTTGCCGACACCTTCGCCGATTTGCGGAAGTTTCCCCGCTCCAAAAATAATTAACACGATAACCAGGATGATGATCATTTCGGAGAATCCCATGGTGCCAAACATGTTCGATATCCTTCCTCGGCAAATAGGGGTCAACCCAGAGCCAGAGCGGCTCTCTCGCCCTCTGATCTCTCACGATAGCTGCCCAATGCAAAAGGTGTCAAGAAAGGCCGACGACTAAAAGCCAGACCATCGGAGAGACCCGCGAGCCTATGCGGTAGGCATGGCAATGGCCACGAGTTCGGTCTGGACCGGCTGCCCATATACCACCGCATCGTGAGAGGAGAGATACACGTCCAGCTCGCTTCGGATACCGAACTCCTCCGGCAAGTAAATTCCTGGCTCGATCGAGAAACAGGTGCAAGGCAATAACCGGCGAGCGTCCTGTGTTTCCAGGTTATCGATGTTGGCCCCGTTACCATGCACTTCTTCGCCGATTGAATGGCCGGTTCTGTGCACAAAATATTTCCCATACCCCGCGTCTTGAATCACCTGCCGGCACACGTCGTCCACTTCCCATCCATAGGGGAATGCCCCACCGCGAACCTGACTTTGCACGAACGTCACGGCAGCATCTCGAGCTTGCCGCACAATCTGAAAGACATTCTGATGCCGGGCTGGCACAACCTGGCCGACATATCCGGTCCAGGTAATATCCGCATAGACGGCTCCTGGGCCAGGTTGCTTAGCCCACAGATCGATCAAAACCAGGTCACCCGGCCGGATCGGAGCAGCTCCCTCGGAAGACGGCCCATAGTGAGGATCGGCGCTATGAGCATTGACGGCGGCAATCGGTGGACTTGAGGTCACCAGGCCCCGTGCCTGCATCCGGGAAAGAATATATTGTTGGAGTTCATACTCCGTGAGCCCACGTCGCTCGGCCAGCGAGGTCCCCACAAACCCAAACGCTTCGTCCACAATTGCCCGCAACCCTTCAGCCGCTACGCGGTGAGATGCCAATTGAGTCTCATCCCAGACGGCTTCGAAGCGCTGAACTAAATCAGCGGAGGTCACGACTTCCACATTCAGACTTCGCACCAGATCAATCGTGCCCGCATCTACGCGTGACAGGTACGGTATCGCATTCATCGGTGAGTACTGCATGGCGATCCGGTTGGCGGAGTGAAGAATGGAGTCCAGAATCGCCTGTTGTTCTCGCCAGGAGACATAGGATCGTGCTTCCCCCGGCAAGCCGTCCAAGACATGGGGCTCAATGCGATGTTGTAGCTTGATCGGCTCGCCCTCTGCGGGAATCCAATAGTACCAACGCCTCGTCACGTGGAGCGAGGCATCCAGCAGCAACACCCGGTAGGCAATGGGGTCGAGATGGCGGAAGTCATAAAACAGCCATCCATCAAGCCCTGGTTGATCCCGAATGGCTTGCTGAATGCGGGTCACCCGTGCGCTCAAACGAGACGACGCTTCCATGGCCGCCATCATAACGACATTTCGAGATCGATACCACAGTGCAATCATGCTGTTCTCTCTGCACTCGCGCAGTGATACAATGTCGACTATTGCCTATGATCATTCCCCCCTCATCGGATTTAGCGCACTACCGGGTCACCTTTTTTTTCGGGCCGGATGCCACTGAGCATCGGCCGGATCACGTCCGATGCGTTTTCAACGTGAAGAAACGCAGCTGGAAAGGCGGGGTACAAGTCGCCGTGGACGTCACCCAAGACCACCTGGCACGGGCTCGTGAACGGATGGGGTATTCCGCCTGGCTCGTTGAGTTCCTGCAACGGGTCGGACAGGAGGAGTACGACGAGGTACGGCGCCGAGCCGACGACCTCTTCGTTCAAGCGTTTTGCACCTGCACCCTCAACTTGGCCCTCCACACCGGACTGGAGCAGGAAAATCAAGCCATTGCCGCTGAGGCATTCGACACCGAGCTGAATCGTGTCATCGATGAGCAGCCGGAACAGTTGACCGGGCCAATTCGTCTCGAACTCGATTTAGAGGACACACCTGACGCCTGCGTGACCGAGGGGGAGTCCGCCGCGAAGCCGGAAGGGGTTTGAAAATGGGGGGGAATTTGTTATAACGACAAAGAAGCAAACGCAATCGTGCACGGCTCATCGGCATTCATTTTTCTTCACACCACATCGGAACTTCAGCACTAAGGAGGCACTCAAGTGAACGTCTCTGTCAATATGTCCTTCAAAAGACGACGCAGCCTCTGGTCCAACGCCGCGGTCCTGAGTCTGGTCATGATTTGCTCATTGGCCATTCTCGTCGCCCCTGTGTTCGCGCAAGAGTCGAGCAATGCGTCCAATGTACCCGTTTCGTCGAACGATGCCAGCGCGTCAGGTGTAGGCATCCAAGCAGGATCCGCCCTGGCGACCATTGTCTATTTCCCGCTCAAATTGGCGTTTGCAATCGGTGGAGGAGTAGTCGGTGGATTAGCGTACGGTTTTTCGGGAGGGAGTGAACAAACGGCGAAGAACATTTGGATCCCGAGTATGTACGGCACCTACATCATCACACCAGAGCACCTGAAGGGCGATAAACCGATTCGCTTTCTCGGCGTCCCAGCAGAGTCCCCACGAGACGCGGTCGAGTACGCGCCCCAGGAACCCGCGCCACTCCCTTTGGAACCCATTCGTTAGTATGAAACCCGTCATCGGAGTCACGCCCGACTTCAATGCCGGCGATCGTCAGGAATGGGGCGGCAAGGAACCCACATATTTTCTGCGGGCTCGGTATGTCCGTGCTATTGAGGAACTCGGCGGCGTACCGGTGATTTTACCGCTCGTCGCCGATCGGACCTCGCGCCGGCGCCTGCTTCAAGGGATCGACGGACTCCTTCTGACCGGCAGCGGACCAGACTTGAGCCCCTCTCTGTATGGAGAGCGGCAACAATACCCCTTCCCCGTCGTGGCCGAACGGCGATCTGACTTTGAGTTGAGCCTCATCCGCTTCGCCCTGCGCGACAGCATCCCCACCCTGGCCATCTGCGGGGGCATGCAAACCATGAACGTCGCCTGTGGCGGCAGTCTTTATCAAGATATTCCCACGCAAGTCAGCGATGCGTTGCAACACCGGCAAATCCCACCAGCGAATCAAGTGTCTCACAGCGTCTCGGTCAAAGCCGGCAGCCTCCTCAATCGAATCGTCCAGCGTTCTCGCATGCAGGTGAACAGTTCACATCACCAATCGGTGAAAGTGGTCGGACCTGCCCTCATTGCCAGCGCGGCGGCCCCCGACGGAATCGTCGAGGCGATTGAACACCCGACGCACCGATTCTTCCTGGGCCTGCAATGGCATCCGGAATTCTTGTTCGAACGACATGTTTTGCATCGGCGCCTGTTTCAAGCCTTCTTGCGAGCGGCCTCCCGCCGCGCGTCGCTCCATGCCACACCGGCTCTATCTGGTAAAAAATCATGACACGGCGCTCACGCAGCCATGACAGCGGACATGGACGTGCTGCGACCGGAGAGAGGACACCGAGTGGGCAATCCGCTGTTTCGCACCAAATCCATCGAACGAATCCTCGCTGATTCTGACGCTCCTGAACATCGCCTGAAACGGACTTTAACGGCCTGGGATCTGACCGGGCTCGGCATCGGAGCGATTATCGGCACCGGCATCTTCGTGCTGATCGGCACCGCCATCGTCGGGGATGCGCACCGGCCAGGAGCGGGGCCGGGAATCATGCTGTCCTTTATTCTCTCGGGAATCACCTGCGCACTTGCCGCCCTTTGTTACGCCGAATTTGCTGCCATGATTCCTGTAGCCGGCAGTGCCTACACCTATTCCTATGCGACCCTGGGAGAATTCCTTGCTTGGCTCACAGGCTGGAACCTGATCTTGGAATACGGCGTCGCTTGCGTGGCAGTTGCCATCGGCTGGTCGGGGTACTTTAACAACATCCTCAAACTGTGCGGGGTCGAACTGCCCTACTGGGCCACCCATGCCCCCGACTCGGACGGAGGCATCGCCAATCTTCCCGCCGCGATCATCGTGCTTTTGGTCACGGGTATTTTAATCGTCGGCGTGAAAGCCAGCGCCAGAGCCACCTGTGGCATCGTGGTCATTAAGCTCGCGGTGATCGCGTTTTTCATCACGGTGGGCGTCTCCTCCGTCGACACCGCCAACTGGTCACCATTCATGCCCTTTGGTTTTGCCGGAGTGGGGGCCGCCGCCGCCATTGTCTTTTTTGCCTATATTGGATTTGATGCCGTCTCCACCACGGCAGAGGAAGCCAAAAACCCGCAGCGGGATTTACCCATCGGGATCTTCGCCTCCCTGGCCATTTGCACAGTCCTCTACATCGCAGTGGCCGCGGTCCTGACCGGTTTGGTGCCCTATTCGAAGATCGATATCCACGCACCGGTGGCCGAAGGATTACGCGTGGCGGGATTTCAGTGGGGCGCCGCGATCGTGGCGACCGGCGCAGTGGCCGGCATCAGCAGCGTACTTGTCGTCATGATGCTCGGACAGATTCGCGTGTTTTTTGCCATGTCCCGAGATGGACTGCTCGGCCCCTGGCTCTCAGGCGTTCATCCGACCTTTCGCACGCCGCACCATGCGACCTACCTGACCGGCGTAGCAGTGGCTATAATGGCGGCGTTGATTCCTATTGGCGAAGCCGCTGATATGACCAACATCGGCACCCTCTTCGCGTTCGTCCTGGTCTGTATCGGCATCATGGTGCTGCGTTATACCAAACCGAACCATCCACGGCCGTTCCGCATGCCCCTCATGCCGGTCATTCCTATCTTAGGCGTGCTGGCCTGCCTCGGTCTGATGTATTTCCTTCCCTGGATGACCTGGATCCGATTCTTTGTCTGGACCATCATCGGCATCGTGGTGTATATGGCCTACGGCCTTCGCCACAGCAAGCTCGCGACGCGGCCATGCATCGATCACGGGGACATACCTCGGCCGGCACCATCGGCGGACTGACAGAACGATTGAATGAAAGTACTGTCCTAGGAAGACGACTCGGTTGGAGTCACCGAATCAGTCTTGACAGCTGCAGGTGGAACAGCTGCTGCAGGTGCGGGAGCGGCTGGTTTCGGAAGAGCCGTCGCAGCCGGTTGAGCGGCAGGCGCCGCAGGCGGGGTACCCGGTGCTGCTGAGGTTAGCGCGCCAGCTGCCGGAGCAGCCGCAGGTTTGGGGGGCGCAGCAGGCTTCGGTGGCGCAGGCTTCTCCGGCTTAATACCGCCTTCCCACGAAGGGCCTGAATACATGTCGGCCGCTAGCCCTTTCCCCTTCCACTTTTCTTCAAAATCGGCGGCGGCTTTATTGGGAGTTTCGCCCGCCCCGACCACATCATTCCATGGATAGGCTCGGGGACCGATCTGGCAGCCGGTTTCCGTGCGCCGCAAATATAACGCAATGGGGTTCCCTCGGTACGGTCCGAGATAGATATGCACCGACCCCACATATTCGAGCAATGTGGCCACCCCGCCTCCAAAAAGAGGTGCATGATGCCATAAGAGGCCGGAGGAGGGCAAGAACGACCTCTGAATCTCCTATGGTTTCCTCCTAATAAAGTCAATTATGCCGAGGCAGGCCGCTGGACGGTCGGGCGCTTGCGGAGCAGATACACGCCCAAAATGAGAACAATGATAACGGTCACGTTCAGTCCGACATCCATTAGGTACTGCAGAAAGAGCTCCTGCCTGGTGTCTCTGGCCACGAGTTCCAGCTGGTGAGATAATTCTGCACTTGCCGTCAACACTCTTCGCGTACAGGCAATGATACCCACCGCCAGATAAGGCTCCAGTTCCAATACCTCCGTCTGGAGGAAGCGCACGACCGTTCGAAACAATTCAAGAAGAATGATCACCAGAAGAAGATCATTCAATAACTTGAGCCCGGCCGGAAGCACACCGACCTGCACCGGCCGCGTCAGAAAAATATACCAGGCATGGGAAAAGATAATCATGCCCAGGAGGAGCAGACTGAACCCTGCCGCGACGTACCCCAGCCTATCCAGCCGGTCCATAAATCCGAGCAAGGACTGCATGGTGCTTGCTCGATGCGACCGGTCCTCGGGTCCGAGCGGTATTGGTGGTTGCATCATGCTGTCCCTGCAGGACCGGTGGGCATCGGAGGTTCCTCCCGGGGTTGACCGAACTTCAAATCGTTGACCGCGCTAGCCGTGATGGTATGACCGCAACAATCGATCCCTTCAAGCCCGGCGCCCCCATCGAGCACCATGATACGCAAACCGCAGGAATCGGCAAATTGCCGTTTCTCCTCCAGCATCGCTCCAGGGAGCAAGGCGCCTTTTTTGCGACCTCTCGACGGAATGATATCCGGCACTCGATCTTCTTCGGTCAGCTCATGCCCACAACACCGGATCTTCTGAAATCCCTCGCCTCCGCCGGCAAACTTAACCACGAGGCCACAAGAATCCCGGTAGCGTTTTCGTTCGTCTAGGATGTCACCTTTTTTAAGAGCCATGTCGCCTCAGCCACCATTCACACATGCGTCACTGGAGAATCGTGAGACGGCGCCGACTCGTTGATCTCAGACGCCTTCGGTTTTGGCACTCTTCCATAGGCGGTATGCCACGAATCGAGAAGCACCTTGTGCGAGCGACAGCCGACGATCAAGCGCGCATCGGAAATCGTCACCGCTTTATAGGGCTGAAGATAGTGCGCCTTGAGTCGCGCCACGCGGACCAGCGACTGCTCCAGCCTCTCCTGAGTGATCCGACCGTCTTGCACGGCCTTCTCCATCGCCTGCATGGCCGCCATGACCCGCTCCTGATCCTTACAGATCAACAAGACATCGCATCCGGCGACAAACGCGCGAACAGCAGCCTCGCCGATTCCGTCATGATCGATAATGGCATGCATCTCCAAGTCGTCAGTAAAGACCACCCCGTTATAGCGCAGCTCCTCCCGCAGCAAACGCTGGATCACCGCCGACGACAAAGTCGCCGGAGCCTCGGGATCCAGGGCCCGATAGAGAACATGGGCCGTCATGAGGCTTGCCACGCCGAACCGAATCGCCTGTTGAAAGGGAGGAAACTCCGTATCCTGTAACCGGTGGAGGTCCGCGTCGACCACCGGCAATACCTTGTGCGAATCGGTGGCCGTATCTCCATGACCGGGAAAATGTTTACCGCAGGCGACCACCCTATTTTCCTGCAAGCCTGCAATGGTCGCCAAGCCCATTTCTCCCACGATCTCGGGCGTGGCGCCGAACGCGCGGTCACCGATCACGGGATTCTCCGGGTTGCTATTCACATCCAGCACCGGAGCCATGTTCATATTGATGCCGACGGCCCGCAACTCTTTCGCGATGGTGGCCGCAGCCGAATAGGCTAACTCATAGGAATTGCACTGTCCCAACTCCTCACAGGGAGGGAAAATTGTGAACTCGCTGGGGAGACGAGACACCCGCCCCCCTTCTTGGTCGATCGCAATGAGCAACGGCGACCCGGGAGACAGTTTCTGAAGTCCGTTGGTGAGATCGACGATTTGCTGGACCGATTCCAGGTTGCGTCTAAAAAAAATGACGCCGCCAGGTGCGTAGGTTTTCACAAATGAGGCCAAGTCTTTTGTGACCGTAGTCCCAGTGAAGCCCATCATAAAGAGTTGGCCGATGTGTTCCCGTAATGTCATAGGACCCTAATCTGACAATGTGATGAACCGACGATCTCCAGTTCAGACCACTCGGCGAATATGTGATAGTAACTACGGCAATGTGCGGTCGATCAGGAATTGAATGAGGAGCCGCGTCCCTATGCCGGTCGGCCCTTTCGGCAGGTAGGCCCGTTCTCGCTCGCTCCAGTCAGTGCTTGCGATGTCCAGATGGATCCACGGGCAATCACCCACAAACTTGCTCAGGAATAGGGCCGCGGTAATCATGCCCCCGCCACGGCCGCCGATATTCCGCATGTCGGCCACATCGCTGCGCAGTTGCTCGAAGTACTCCTCCCACAACGGCATCTCCCAGACGCGCTCCCCGGCCCGCTGCCCGGCGTTCCGGACATGCTCTTTCAATTGATCGTTATTGCCGAACATCCCGATGGCGAATTGGCCGAGTGCCACGACACAGGCACCGGTCAACGTCGCGATATCGATCAGCACCGCCGGTTTGTAGCGAGTGGCGTATGCCAATGCATCCGACAGAATCAATCGGCCTTCGGCATCGGTGTTCTGGACTTCGACGGTTTTGCCGGAGAGGGTCGTCACAATATCTCCAGGCCTCATCGCCCGCCCGCCCGGCATATTTTCAGCCACCGGCAAAATGCTGACGAGGTGGAGGGGCAACTTGAGCCGTGCCGCCGCCCGCATCGTGGCCAAAACCTCAGCACCGCCCGTCATATCCGCCTTCATATGCTCCATGTTTTCGGCCGGTTTGAGCGAGATGCCGCCGGTGTCAAAGGTGATAGTCTTTCCAACCAGCACGACCGGAGGATCTTCCTTCCTCGCTTTGGCGCCTTTATATTCAAGTATGATGAACTTCGGCGGTTCGTGGCTGCCCCGAGCCACGCCGAGTAAGGCGCCCATGCCAAGTTGCTCCATGTCCTTCTGTTCGAGCACCTTCAGCCGCACACCTGATTCTTTCGCCACCGCCTTGGCTTCACGCACGATGCGCGTGGGCGTCATCACATTGGCCGGATGGTTGCACAGGTCGCGAACCAGCACCGTGGCTTCAGCCGTCGCCACTCCGCGCCGGATCCCTTCCGACATCTGTGGAAGTAGCGACGCTTGCGAGGTGTAGATCGTCAGGCGTTCGACATCGATCGGCTTGGTTCCGTTGGCGCTACGATAGGCGGTGAATTGATAGTTCCCGAGGATGGCCCCCTCCGCCAAGGCCTGCGCCACATCCTGGACGGGAATCTCCTCCAGCAGTTCTGCCGGCATCACCACGGCAAATGAGGTCACTTTGGCTTGACGGGCGCGTTTCACCGCAGAACCCAACGCCTGACGGAACGCGTCCACACGCAATTCCTTTTCCTTTCCCAGTCCGGTCAGCAACAGCCGTTTCGCCTTGGCCTTCCCTTGCGTATGGACCAGCAATCCTTCGCCAAGCTTACCTTCAAATTCTCCGCGCTGGATCAACGTGGCCAGCTGTCCCCCAAGTTGAGCGTCGATGGCTGCTGCCTCTTGCGTGAGAAGGGAGTTTCCCTCGCAACGGAGCAACACCAGAACCTCGGCCGCCTCGTTCTCCGCCCGTCCGACCAGTGCTTGAACCTGGATCTTCTTCATCAATCCTCCACACGCTTTGACTTGTTGACTTCTCAAACTCACTACTCTGTCAGGAAATGTATCCCATCATTCTCAGGACGCAAGACGTTTCTGAAACGACACGTGGACGCGTCACACCCCTCGCATGTCCGGCGTCCAAATGTACTTGTGCAGTTGTAGTTGGAACCGGACCGGCAACTTGTCGGCCAGCACCCACTCTGCCAGCTGCCGCACCTCTACATCACTGAACACCGGGCTGAAGAGCACCGTACAGCGCGTCGAAAGCTCCTCGCGACGGACTATCTCGCGCGCCCACTCGTAGTCGGCCCGATCCTTGATCACGAACTTCGCTTCATCCTGAGACGACAGCCGCTCAAGGTTGGGCCAATGCATCCGGTCAGCCATGCCGCTCCCCGGACACTTGACGTCAAGGATCACATGCACCCGCCGGTCGACACCGGCGGTATCGATCGCGCCACTGGTTTCCAGCAATACCTCGAACCCCTCGTCGCAGAGTCTGGTCAGCAGCCCCAGGGATTCTGGCTGACTGAGGGGCTCTCCTCCGGTCACCTCCACGAGCGGACAATCGAAGCTCCGGACCTCAGCGACAATCTCTTCAATCGTCAGATCTCGTCCGCCATGGAACGCATAGGCAGTGTCGCACCAGGTGCAGCGCAGCGGACAGCCCGTCAACCGGATGAACAGGCAGGGCCGACCGGCGTAGGTGGATTCACCCTGAATACTGTGAAAGATTTCCGTCACCTTGATCATGGTGAGGACATCGGTGAGTCGATGATAAATGACTGATTCATTTCCATGTGGCCACGGGCCACCC
>JBDTWG010000099.1:0-10896 GCA_040006855.1 Nitrospira sp. | reverse complement strand
GGCAGGATGCGGAAGTGGGTCACGGCGAAGGAGACGGCTTGGCCCACGGTAAAGCGGCACCGACGAAACTCTTCCTTGTTCATGCGAGACCGTAAGATCAGGCCATCGGGAGTTTCAATCTCCAGCCGGTAGGCGACGCCAAGAAAATAGATATGCCGCAGTTTGGCCTGTTGGCGGTAGCGGGCCGGATCTTCCGCCACCTTGAGATAATAGGGGCGAAATCCCACCTGCAGTTTCCGGCCATCGTGAAAGCCGGGTGCCGGAAATTCGAGCGAGCCGACTTGGACTTGTTCGCGCCGCACGACCCCTTCCACGATATTCATCGAACCGATGAACCGGGCCACGAATTCCGTGGCCGGTTCCTCGTACACATCCGCGGGGGACCCAGCCTGTTCCAGCTTGCCTTTGGAGAACACGATGATGCGGCCGGAAACTTCCATCGCTTCTTCCTGATCGTGGGTGACGAACAGACTGGTGACATTCAAGTCCGTATGCAGGCGGATCAACCACTCGCGGAGTTCCTGCCGCACCTTCGCATCGACGGCACCGAAGGGCTCATCCATCAACAATACCGCGGGTCGGGGCGCCAGTGCGCGGGCAATGGCGACGCGCTGGCGTTGTCCACCGGACAGTTGATGCGGATAGCGGCCGCCCAATCCTTCCAGACTCATGAGCGTGAGCAGTTCCTGGACGCGCTGTTGGCTGTCCGACCCGCTCCATTTTTTGATCTTCAGCCCAAACGCAATGTTGTCGAACACCGTCAGATGTTTGAAAAGCGCGTAATGCTGGAAGACGAATCCAATATTGCGTTCCTGCACGGTCAGGTCATTGACCCGTTTGCCGTCGATGAAAATATCTCCGGCGGTTGGGACTTCCAGCCCGGCGATCAAGCGCAGGACCGTGGTTTTTCCGCTGCCACTCGGCCCGAGTAAGCCAAGCAGTTCTCCTTCGTGCACCACGAACGAGACGTTGCCGACCGCCGTTCCGGACCCGAACTTTTTGGTGAGCCCACGCACTTCGATTTTCACTGGGTTACTGCGCTCCCGCCTCTGCCACGGTCGTTTCTCCCCTGGCCTTGGCAATCTCCAGCACCGTCAAGATCGCGAATGAGACCGCCAGCAGTGTCAGCGCGACGGCATTCGCCGCCACATAGTTGAAGTCGACGTAGCTTTGATAGATGTGCAAGGTGGCGGTCTGTGTGAGTAATAAGATATTGCCGGAGACGACCAGCACCGCGCCGAACTCGCCGATCGCCCGCGCCACGGTGAGGGTCGCGCCATAGACTAACCCCCAGCGAAGCGCCGGCAGTGTGACCTTCAGAAAAACCTGCCATTCGCCGGCTCCCAACGTTCTCGCCGCTTCCTCCTCTTCTGTGCCCAGCGTTTGTAGGAGAGGCGTGAGCTCGCGCACCATAAAAGGAAACGTCACGAAGAGGGTGGCAAGGATCATCGCCGGCAAGGCAAACAGCACCTTGATCTGTGCCTGGCCGAAGAACGTGCCCAGTAATGTGTCCGGCCCGAACAGCAGGATCAGCATGAATCCGGCGATGACGGGCGAGACGGCAAAGGGCAGATCGATCACCCCACTGACCAGGCTGCGGCCCCAAAACTGTTGGCGTGCCAGCACTAGTGCGGTCATGGTGCCGAAGAAAAGATTCAGCACCAACACGATGACCGTAATTTCAGCCGTGAGGGTAAACCCGTGCAGCGCTTCCGGCCGTGAGATCTCCGTCCAAAATGCTTCGATGCCTTGGCTGAAACTCTGGTTCGCCAGATACAGAATCGGCCCGACCAGCAGGACCAGAAAATAAAGCCAGACGATCCCGATCAGCACCCGACGCATGCCGACGCTCCGATTACAGTCATGCCATGTTTCACTGCCAGATTCACACTTTCAGATTGCAACTGTCGATACGGCCGAACCATCTTCACGTCCGTCTTTTGCGCGCGCCCACTGAAACCATCGAGGCAATCGCTCTCCTGGTCGGCGGGTCAATCGCTCCAGCAGCAGTAGGACGACAAAGGAGATCAACAAAATGAACACCGAGACCGACGTGGCGGCTTGCGGGTTGTAGCTTTCGATCTCGCCATAGACATACACCGAGGCGACCTGTGTCTTCATCGGGATATTGCCCGCTACGATCACGATTGAGCCGAACTCGCCGAGCGCCCGCACGAAGGTGAGGAATATCCCGGTCAGGAGGCCCGGCAGGACAGACGGCACCGTCACCTTCCAAAAGGTCATCCAGGGGCTGGCGCCCAAGGTGAAAGCAGCTTCTTCCTGATCACGGTCCAATCCCATTAACACCGGCTGTAGGGAGCGGATCGTAAAGGGCATGGTGACGAACAGCATGGCTAGGATGATGCCGGGTTGGTTGTACAGCACTGCCATGCCGCCCTGTTGGAGCCACGTGCCCAGCAGGCTGGTCGGACCATAGATGGCCGCGATCATCAATCCCGCCACGAGGGTGGGAATGGCAAAAGGCAGATCGACCAGCGCGTTCAACAGCCAGCGCCCCGGGAATTCATACCGCACGAGCACCAGGGCCGAGAGCGTGCCGAACACGGCATTGATAACGGTGGCGATAGCAGCGGTTTCTACGGTGAGCCAGAGGGCCGCCGCGGCTTGCGGCGCCGCGAGGTCTTGAATGAATCGGTCTAGTCCAGCCGCAACCGATTGCTGAGCTAAGGCTGCGAGCGGAAGAAAAATCAGCACCAGCACATACCCCACCGCGGTCGATCGGAGCGCCAGGCTCAGTAACATGTGAGAGGTCACGCGAACACTCCGTGTATTATTTCTTGGCTAGGTCTTCAACGACCTTGGTCCAGAGGCCCTGCGCGCCGAATAATCGATTGCTCACTTTATCCCAGCCGCCGAGGTCCGCGATGGTAAAGAGCTGTGCCGGTTGAGGGAGCGATGCCGAAGCGCTGGCGTTATAGTCAAGGGGACGAAAGCCCAATTCGAGAAAGGCCGCTTGCGCTTCCGGCCCGTGGAGGAAGTCGACGAAGGCGTCGGCGACGTCTCTGACCTTGTGACGATCGGCATACTTGTCGACGACCGCGGCGGGATTCTCGATCCACACGGTTTCAGCCGGCACGATGATTTCGTACGGACGCTGACTCTTCACACGGGGGAGCAATTCGTTTTCATAGGTGACGATCACATCGCCGACGCCACGCTCGAACGTCGTCACTGATTCCCGCCCGCTCTTGTCCATGACCTTCACATTGCGTTGAATGCGGGTGAGCAAGTCCACCGCCTGCGCGTCGGCGGCGTCTGGTGCGACTGGTTTACCTGCCGCGCGTTGCTCGGCCAGCTTCAACCCCGCTCCATAGATCGCGATGACATCCCACATCGCGCCGCCGGAGGTTTTGGGGTTTGGATAGAGTACCTCCACCCCGGGGCGCGCGATATCTTCCCAACCCTTGATCCCTTTCGGATTCCCTTTACGGACGCCCAGCGCCACGACCGAGGCGGAGATCATGCCGCCGTGTGGCGCCTTTCTCCAATCATGGGCAATCAAACCGGCCTTGGCGATTTGATCGACATCGCCCTCAAGCGACAACACGGCGACATCTGCGTCGAAGCCCCCGATGATTGCCCGGGCCTGGGCGCCGGAGGCGCCATAAGAACTGCGTATCCGCACGTCTTGGCCGGTCTTTTGTTTCCAATGCCGCTGGAAGGCGGGAATGATGTGCCGTTCGTAGGCTTCCTTCGGGACGCTGTAGGCCGCGAGGATGAGCTCGCGCGTTTCAGCGGCCTCGAGGGGAACAGACCAGAGCGCGAGGACGGAGAGCAACGCGCCGAAGGCCACGCGTAGGGTCGCGATTTTATGACCGGTCATGATGGGCATAGGATCCTTCCGTTTGCTTAGAAAGGGCGAAGCGGCTCAAGGTGTAATGGTCAAGAATGTTGGCAATGGCATCACGCACTTCTCCCATGGCTTCTTGCAGGGGACAGGAGGCCTTGGTGGCATAGGGACAATCCGAACATTTTTGGTAGGCGGTCTTGCTGACACAGCTGATCGGGGCCAACGGGCCGTCCAAAATGCGGATGACTTGGCCGAGGGTGATCTCTTCCGGAGACTTGATGAGGGAATAC
Organism: Nitrospira sp.; assembly: GCA_040006855.1. Classification (GTDB taxonomy): domain Bacteria; phylum Nitrospirota; class Nitrospiria; order Nitrospirales; family Nitrospiraceae; genus Nitrospira_A. The sequence continues at coordinate 6,795 of JBDTWG010000099.1, read as the reverse complement.
CCGCCTCGGATACCACGGCGGCTGGCCAGCAGGCCGGCGCGTTTCAACGCGAGTAAGATTTGTTCGAGAAACTCCACGGGTATGTTTTGACGCTCCGCGATCTCATGGCGCTGGAGCACGCGTCCGCCATAGGTCTCGCACAGTTCGAGCAGCGCGCGCAGGCCATATTCACTTTTCTTAGAAAATTTCATCGCGCGAACCGATTTTGTCTAGTGAGTTGCTCAAGAATTCCCAGAATAAACCAGCGCGTGATGTGATTCAAGCGTCTCGTGTGCGACAGGGGCCCAGCGAATCGCTCGGTCTCTTGGCGGGACGATCCCTGCAACCTATTGAAATCGGACGCTCTATTTCTTGACACCCCGTAACCGTTCTTGCTAGCTTCAGCCTGCTTTTCATCAGCCTTCATGAGCAGCCCGCTGCTAGATCTGGACATCCGGTGAATTTCCAAGACCTCATTTTGACCCTGCATCGATTTTGGGCGGATCGTGGATGTGTGATCCATCAACCATACGATTTAGAAATGGGCGCAGGGACTTTTCATCCGGCGACGTTCTTACGCTCACTCGGTCCCGAACCCTGGCGCGCCGCCTATCCGCAGGCCTGCCGTCGTCCAACCGACGGTCGTTACGGCGAAAATCCCAACCGCATGCAGCACTACTACCAGTATCAGGTCGTGTTAAAGCCTGCGCCCGACAATATTCAAGGCCTTTATCTGGAGAGCCTCAAACAGCTGGGGATTGATCCCAAGAAGCACGACATTCGATTCGTGCAGGATGATTGGGAGTCGCCCACGCTTGGCGCCTGGGGACTGGGCTGGGAAGTCCGGCTTGACGGCATGGAGATTACCCAGTTCACCTATTTTCAGGAGATCGGTGGGATTCCGCTGAATCCCATCACCGGCGAAATCACCTATGGGACAGAACGCATCGCGATGTACCTCCAGCAGGTCGACAATGTGTACGACCTGACGTGGACCGACGGCGTCACCTACGGCGATGTCCACCACCGCAGCGAGGTAGAGTTCTCGCGGTACAACTTCGAAGAAGGGGATGTGCCCATGCTCATGGCCACCTTCCAGTCCTTTGAGGGAGAGTGCAAGCGCCTGTTGGACAAGAACCTGACATTGCCGGCCTACGATTACTGCATTAAGACCTCGCACATGTTCAATTTACTCGATGCGCGGGGTGCGATCAGCGTGACCGAACGGACTTCGTACATCGGCAGGGTACGGGCATTGGCTCGACGCTGCGCGGAATCGTATCTTGCCGATCGAGAAGCGATGGGGCACCCGTTGATCAAGCCGCCTGTTCGAACGGGCAAGCACGCGACCACCCATTCATCCGTGTCGACAACCTAGACCGCAGGCCGCACGCCATCATGCCATCAAAAAACCCCGCGATCAAAAAACCCGTACGCGTCAAAATTCAGGCCACCACGGAGGTGCTGCTCGAAATCGGCACCGAGGAATTGCCCTATCAATTTGTCGGCCCGACCCTACGCACCTTGCAGCAAGCGGCGGAGACTCTGCTGAAGGACCTCCGTCTCACCTACGGCTCCGTCCGTACGATGGGCACTCCGCGACGGTTGGTACTTCTCGTCGAACAGGTTGCGCGACAGCAAACTTCCGCGGTGAAGGAGGCGATGGGGCCATCGAAAGCGGTGGCGTTCGACCAAGCCGGCCAACCCACCAGGGCGGCGATCGGCTTTGCCGCAGGCCAGGGCATTCCGGTTGACCAACTGCAAGTGCGGCAGACCCCAAAGGGCGAGTATCTTTTTGCAGTGAAGCAAGAAAAGGGACAGCCGGTCACCACGGTGCTGACGCAAGCCCTGCCGCAGCTTCTCGCCAAACTGTCGTTTCCGAAGGCCATGCACTGGAACCAGACCGGCGTTCGCTTCGCCAGACCCGTGCGTTGGTTGGTGGCGTTATGTGGCGGCAAGGTCCTTCCGATTCAGTTCGCGACGATCAAGGCCGGTCATGCCAGCCAGGGCCATCGGGTATTGGGGGCGAAGACCGTTGGCGGGAAGGGCTTTGTAGTGAAGTCGATCGCGCAGTACTTCAAAGAGACGGAACGCCATGGCGTGATGGTGGATCAGGAACGGCGGCGCGCGATGATCCTCGATCAGCTTGCCTCGCTGGCCAAGTCCGCGCGAGGCCACCTGCATCAGGATGACGACCTGCTTGAACAGGCTGTCTACATGGTGGAGTATCCGCATACCATCTTGGGTTCGTTCAAGCCACACTATCTCGCGCTTCCCAAAGAAATCCTGATGACCTCTATGAAGGAACATCAAGGCTACTTCTCGTTGGTCGATCAGAAGGGCGCGCTGTTGCCGAATTTTCTCGCCGTCACCAATATGAAGTTGTCGAACATGCAGCTGATCCGCGAGGGGAATGAGCGGGTGCTTGCCGCGCGTTTGGCCGATGCGAAGTTTTTCTTCGACGAGGATCGCAAGACGCCGCTAGCCGACCGAGTGGCCAAGCAACAGGCAGTGACCTTTCATCAAAAGCTCGGCAGCCTCCACCAGAAAACACAGCGCGTGGTCGCCATGGCAGCGTATGTGGCGGGACAGGTGGGCGATGATCAGCTGATTCAGGATTGCCGCCGAGCGGCGGAGCTCAGCAAGGCGGACTTGCTCACCGGGATTGTCGGTGAGTTTCCGACTCTGCAAGGTATCATGGGCGGGGAGTATGCCAAGCATGACGGCGAGTCACCGGTTGTCAGCACTGCGATTCGCGAACAGTACATGCCCCGTGCGATGGAAGGGGAGTTGCCGGAGTCGCTGGCCGGAAAGGTCCTGTCGCTGGCCGATCGCTTGGACAGCATTGCCGGTTTTTTTCTCGTCGGCCTGGTCCCCAGCGGATCTGAGGATCCTTTTGCGCTTCGTCGCCATGCCACGGCCATTGTACGCATTCTGATTGAGGGTGCGCTGCGGCTCAATCTCGCAAAGGCCCTCCGGCAGGCACAGGATGTGCTCAACGGACAACAGATCTCGGCTGCGCCACAAACCGGCAAGGGTGGGCCGTCGGATGTCATCGGCTTTCTGTTCGAACGGGTGCGCTTCTACGGCAAGAGCGCACAGCAATTGCGTGACGATGTCATGCTGGCGGTGTTGACGGCGGCGGATCGCCAGACGATCGACATCGTGGATCTCTTCGACAAGATGAAGGCGCTGCAGCAGATCACTGTAAGGGCGGAGTTTGATCCATTGATTGTCGGGTTCAAGCGGGCGCATCGACTCACTGAGAAAGAACAGTGGGATCGCAAGCCGGTCGAGGCCGGGTTATTTCAGGAGGCTGCCGAGTCTGCATTGCACCAGACGGTGCAGGCCGGTCAGCAGGAGTATTCCGCCGCCATGGTCGGTGGACACTATGGGCAGGCGCTCGACGTGCTGGTTCGGATGAAGGGGCCGATCGACGACTTTTTCAACGCTGTCATGGTCAATGCCGACGATCCCGCGGTGCGTGGGAACCGCCTGTCCCTACTCAAGGGGGTCGATGATTTGTTCATGTCGTTCGCTGATTTCTCTCAGATTATGGTACAAGGGACTTAGCGAATGGTGAGCCTTTGGACTCCACTGCAGAGGGTCTCCCTGGGCGGACCGAGGCAGAGGCCGCGGCTGAGCTGAGGGCAAAAAAAGTTCGGCGGTTTGCGTCCGGCATCAGCGTCGTCATGATGGTGCTGTGCAACGCGGTGTTCCTCTTCGGCATCTGGGTGACCGGCGTCAACTTCGAACGGCTGGTGCGGACACCGGATAGGTATGATTCCAACCACGACATCTGCTTGCGGCTGGCCTACCAGCACATTCCGGGCGCGGACAACCCGGTGCAATTCTGTTCGGAGTGGCTCAACCTCTCCGATGAGACCGGAAAGACCCATACGTTTCAGAAAGACACTGAGATCAAGCAGGGTGCAGACGGGAAGTTCTATTTCGATTATGGACCGTTCGTGGACTACCGGCTTTTTGCAGTCGGCGCGTTCGTGGTGGGGATTATCGCATGCGGCATTCGTGTCACCAGGCACGTCGTAAACCGCTATCGCATGCGATTGGAAGCCGCCGCCCGGCATTCGGTCCCGACTCATTGACCTCATAGCAGAAGGAGAGCGTCGCGTGGCCAAGAAATACGTCTATTATTTTGGAGATGGCAAGGCCGAAGGCACCGGCAACATGAAGGAACTCCTCGGCGGCAAAGGCGCCGGCCTGGCCGAGATGACGAACCTCAAAGTGTCCGTTCCTCCGGGATTTACGATCTCGACGGAAGCCTGCGTCGAATATTACAAACGCGGCAAGGCCTATCCGCCCGGCATGATGGATGAGGCGTTGCAGGCGCTCAAACGGGTCGAGCGGTCGATGAAGGCCGGCTTCGGCGATCCGGACAATCCTTTGCTGGTCTCGGTCCGCTCGGGCGCGCGCGCGTCTATGCCTGGGATGATGGATACGGTCCTGAACGTGGGCCTGACCCAGAAGAGCGTGCACGGGCTGGCACTCAAGACTAAAAATGAGCGCTTTGCGCAGGACAGCTACCGTCGTTTCATCGGCATGTTCGGCAGCATCGTGATGGGAGTCAACCGCGAGCATTTCGAGGACATCCTGAAACACAAGAAGCGGGATCTCGGGGTGACGGAGGACACGCATCTCGACGCGAAGGCGCTCAAGGAGCTGGTGGTCCGCTTCAAGGAACTGGTGAAAGAGGAGACCAAACGGGATTTTCCTGATGATCCGCTCGAACAGTTGCGCATGGCGATCAATGCGGTGTTTTCATCCTGGTATGGTGCCCGCGCCGTGACCTATCGGCGACTCTACAACATCCCCGAAACATGGGGGACGGCCGTGAACGTCGTGGCCATGGTGTTCGGCAACATGGGGGAAACCAGCGGCACCGGTGTGGCTTTCACGCGCGATCCGGCCACCGGCCAACGGAACTTCTTCGGTGAATGTTTGACGAACGCGCAAGGCGAAGACGTCGTGGCCGGCATCCGAACCCCGCTTCCGGTCCGTGAGCTCGAGAAGTACATGCCGCAGGCCTACAAGGATCTCGAGGCGACCTACAAAAAACTCGAACGCCATTACCGCGACATGCTCGACCTGGAATTCACCATCCAGGAAGGCAAGCTCTACATGCTGCAAACTCGTGTCGGAAAGCGCACCGGTGTGGCAGCCGTCCGGATTGCGGTGGATATGGTGAAGGAAGGGCTGATCTCCAAAAAAGAGGCGCTCCAGAGGGTTGGACCGGACCAGCTCTCGCAGTACCTCTATCCTATTTTTGACGCGAAGGAAGAATCGCGCTGCACCGCGCTCGGAAAAGGCTTGCCGGCCGGCCCCGGAGCCGCCGCAGGTAAAATCGCTCTGACCGCGGATCGTGCAGTGGAGATGAAGGCTGCGGGGACCCGCGTGGTGCTCGTTCGCCAGGAGACCAGTCCCGATGATATTCACGGCATGAACGCCGCGTTGGGATTCCTGACCGCGCGCGGCGGTATGACGTCGCACGCGGCCGTGGTGGCGCGGCAAATGGGCAAAGTGTGCGTGGCGGGATGTGATGCCATCGAGGTGCTGGATAATCAGACTGTGCGAATCGGGACCCAAACCTTTCGCGAAGGTGATTATTTGTCGGTGAACGGCTCGACCGGCAATGTGTACGGCGGCGATATTCCGGTGGTGGAATCAGAAGTGATCCAGGTGCTGCAGGGAAAAATTGAGGCCTCGACATCCGAAAAGTATCAATTATTCGAGTCGGTCTTGAAGTGGGCCGACGGGGTGCGGCGGTTGAAAGTCCGTGCGAATGCGGACGTGCCGGATCAAGCCCGTATCGCGAGAAGTTTCGGCGCGGAAGGGATCGGACTCTGCCGTACGGAACATATGTTCTTCGCGGAAGACCGCATCCAAATCATGCAGAAGATGATTCTGGCGCGGAAACGTGAAGAGCGGGAAAAGTATCTCGACCAATTGTTGCCGCTGCAGAAGCAGGATTTCATCGGGCTCTACCGCGAGATGAAAGGCTATCCGGTCACGATCCGGCTGCTCGATCCACCGTTGCACGAATTTCTGCCGAAGCGCGAAGACCTCATGGTGGAAATCGCCCAGCTTGAACTCACCAGCGGCGCGCCGGCGGTGCTTGAGGAGAAGAAGCGGCTTCTCGCGCGCGTGGAAGAACTGCACGAATTCAATCCCATGCTGGGTTTGCGCGGCTGTCGCCTCGGCATCACGATGCCGGAAATCACGCGCATGCAAGCTCGCGCCATCATCGAAGCGGCTTGTGAGCTCGCGAAAGAGGGCACGAAGATCGTTCCAGAGATCATGATTCCGTTAGTCGGGATGGTCTCAGAGATGAAGGCCCAAAAGGATCTTGTCCGCGAAGTCGCGGCGGAAACGATGAAGCGGTACAACGTGAAACTCTCGTACCTTGTCGGGACCATGATCGAACTTCCGCGCGCCGCCGTGACCGCAGATCGCATCGCCGAGGAGGCCGAGTTCTTCTCCTTCGGCACGAACGACTTGACGCAAACCACGTTCGGATTCTCCCGCGACGATGCGGCCAAGTTCATCGACTTTTACAAGACGGCCAATATTCTCGACATTGACCCCTTTGCGGTGCTCGATCGGGAAGGGGTCGGGTCGCTCATGCGCACGGCTATCGGCGGCGGTCGCAAAACACGTCCCACCATCAAGCTGGGCATTTGCGGTGAACATGGTGGAGACCCGAGTTCAATCGAATTCTGTCATCAGCTAGGGCTGGATTATGTGAGCTGTTCGCCCTATCGGGTTGGGATCGCGCGATTGGCCGCGGCACAGGCAGCC
>JBDTWG010000098.1:0-10925 GCA_040006855.1 Nitrospira sp. | reverse complement strand
GCTAGTACGTCCAAGTAAGCAGAGTCGTGAACACGTTTTTGCTGTAGTTGTAGACGGGAATGTTAGAACTGTTCAGTACCCCTTGATACTGTACCGCAACGGTTAGGTTGTGGGGCAGTGGCTTCGCGATCTGGAAGAAGACGTCCTGCTCGGTATCCCGACGTGGAGATAACTGACCGGCGTCATCCAGAAATATGACCTGCGTATAGTTGTAGGCGCGCCAGTGCACCTCATAATCGAGCCGTAGGCTGAGGTCATACCAGGGGAGTGTGGCTTGGCCTCCAAGCTGAAGCCGATTGCCCGAGTAGGCAAAGCTCGATCCGCTGGCCGCTTCCGTATCATGCTGATATCCCATTCGGACAATGTACCTGTCTTGCCGAAATCGGAAGGCGTGGAGAAACCCCACCATATTATTGAAAGCATCCCGCGACTCGGGGCCGAACCGGATGTCGTTATTGCCGGGCTCCGCAAAGAACTCCTTGCGTTGATAGCGATAGAGCAGCGTGATCAGATTTTCCATTCGGCCCACAAGCGGGAGTGAGATTGCGGGGGGAATCAATGTGGCAGGGAAAGTGAGGCTGTGGCGCGAGAGAAAACCGGTAAAGTCGAGAAACATATAGTCGTAACTGTACTGTCCTCCGATCTCGTAGGGCATCGTCCCGATGATCCCGCGATAGACTCCTGATAAACCGCCTAAGTGGTCTTGGATATTAAATCCTCCTACGCCGCTGTTCGTATTCACAGTTTGGTAGTAGGAGTAGGTCACGGTCGACTCGATCGGGCCGTTGCGATACCAGGCATAGTCACCGCGTGCCGAGGTTACGAAGCCGGGTGACTGGGTCGTACGCGAGCGGAGTGCCTCCGCCACCGGATCGCTGCTCCTGCGGGGATTGACGGCGACGTTGTCGTCGTAATAACCCCCCACGGCTACTTGCAGGCGCAGACGCTGAGTTTCCGTGACCCGCTTCGTTGCGGCGAGGGCTTCCTGCACGCGCACAGATGCGCCCGTGATCGGGGAACTGGGTTGCACGCGTTGCGCAGAGGCCAATTCGGCCTGCGCCTGGTCCGACAAACCAAGCACCCCCAGCGCGAGACCTCGATAGAAGAACGCGAGCTGTCGGAGATCGGGATCGGAGGACACGTTCGTGCTGAGTGCCGCGGCTGCGCTGTCATAGTCTTTCTGGCGATAGCGAAGAAACCCCAGATAGAATCCCAGGTTCTCACGCTTGGGTTCTTGCCGAAACACTTCCTCCAGAAGGGGAGCGGCTTTCTCATAATTCCTGAGGGCGAAGAGGGCCGCGCCTAACTGGTAAGCAACTTCCGGATCGGACGGGCGAAGAGTGCGGAGGGTGCTCAGCGGAGCAATCGCCTGCTCCGCATGTCCCCGCGCCAGATGGCACAGCGCTAAATAGTAGAAGGCTCGCGCGTGACGCGGGTCGAGGGCGACCGCCCTCGAAAGCAGTGCGATGGCCTCATCGTATCGTTTGGCATCATATGCAAAGATTCCTTCGGCGACCAGCACCTCAGCATCAGCCTCCTGAGCTTGAACAGATGGCAGCGATATGGTGGAGAGTAGGATGAGGATTGCTGATAGGAGTCTCACAGTGAGACAAAGACGCGATCGACTTGCGAAACCGATTGCGCGCGCTTGATATCGGCTCATTGAATTGATCTCCATTCCACCTGCATGCAGGCACTTCCCCATGGCTTGACCTAGGCACGATCGCCCACCTACTATTCGACAGGTCCTGGTTGTTTTCCAAGTCACAGTGCCTGTAAAGTGGCAGCTGGAAACACTTTGCAGGCCATCCTCTCAATAGAGGGATGCTCGTTTTTGAACAGTTTCACAACGAGGATTGGTGTCTTATGAGAACCGTCGACTTCTGGTTACGGATGCTCTCATGCTGGGTCATATTCCTATTGGGTACCATGATAGGAGCTTGGGCGGAAGAACCATCGCGATTCCTCCCAGGTGATGGGCAGCCGGTCGGGGTGGTGATGGGCATTTCCGGCGGACCGGTTTCGATCGCTTCCGCTGGCCCTGCTTCTCGCACCGTGAAAGTGGGTGATCTCATCGCGGCCGGCGAGGAACTTCATGTCGGCGCAGGCGCGAAGGTGGATGTGTTATGGGATCATCGCGCGTTGCTGACCTTGCACGAAGAGGCACGTCTGCACATTCAGGAACCCCATCATGGTCAGACCGAAGTGCGCCTTCACAATGGAACTGTGCGGATTGCCTTGTCCTATAACGCCGGGCGGATGACCGACAGGCTCACGCTTCAGACGGCGCTTGCCCGCCTGGTGAGTCGAGGTGGAGTTCTTGAAGCTACGGTAGTGAAAGACGAGCAACGGTCGCTCTTCGCACGATTGATGAATGGTCCCGCAGTGGATACATTGCGGGTGTTTGAAGGGCAAGCCAGGATCGAGCCATTGACCGGAGAGGGGAAGCCATTCTCCCTCAAGACAGGATCAGAGGTATCTTTCAAGTCGGGAACAGCTCCTTCGATTTCGGAGATGCCATCGGATACGCGCAGGCCGCAACCGCTTGCCGTCAAGGCGGAACATCGAGAATCTCCTACTCCGATCACGCGACAGATCATCAATGCCCATGTCAGCCTCGCTCTGGAATCCGAAAAGGAACTCCAGCGCATCCCTACGGCGGGTGGTGAAACAGAACTGACCGGTACAACCACGAAAGGCGCCATTCTAGCGACCAGCATCGGCTTTCCGTTTATCTCCGGAGCCCAAGCGTCCGTGGCAGGTAATTCCACAGGGGGGCCTTCGTTCTCTACGTCGCCGTCCGTCCTTTCTCCGCCTGTGGTCTCGCCCATTCAAGGTGCCGGCGCCGGGATAGGACCTGCTCAGTCCGGAGGTCTCAACAGCAGTGGATTGCTGAAGCAGATTCTCCACGAGGTCGGTAAGGGGGCAAAGGGACAGGGGAAGAAGTGAGCAGTACATACGACCGGCCGTCTTCAAAAGGAACGGCAGGCTTGTGAACGAACTCTCATGACCGCTTCCTGGTGAAAATCGTTTTTGTACGTCCTCATGATATGTTGGATGGCGGTGTCGTTCTTCCAACTCCCGTCGTGCATCAGCTGGAGCACGTGGGATGTTTCGTGTTGGACTATTCCGGTTGCCATTCTCCACTGGCCAGACGCCGCCCATGTCGTCAGTCCCTCCGGGAATGCCGGTGTGACGACCGCGTCGATAAATGCATCCCATTGTTCAGCTGTCATTATTCCCTGTGGCTTTGCTATGCCGAAATATAGCGTCTCGGTCACCACAGCATGCTCGCTCTGTAAACAGGTGAGGGGGTGAGTCACTCCACATCCTGTGGGGATGAACAGTATGGTGACAATGGAAATGGAGAGGACTCGATTCAGCAGCATGTGGGAGAGCGCAATTGTGAGCGAGTGCGTAATTTTTTGGAACTTTCAGAGGAAGGTACGGCCCGAGCATTCGGTCGTTACTTCTTAGACTTGCCTGAATCTTGAGGCGTCTTGGACCGGTCTTTTTCCTTGTCGCTTCCCGTCACTTTCTTGAGCGTGTCGCCGATCGCGGGTCCGATTTTCGGGATCTCTTCCTCAATATTTTTCGCGGCGCTTTTGATTCCTCGTCCTAGATTTTCGAGAGTCAGTCCCTGATTGGGGCCAGCCTTGCTCGTATCCGTAGATTCCGACGCTGCGCCGGAAACCGCAATCAGTGCAGAAGGAATAAGGAGGATGAGGGGCAGGAGTATAACTGATGGTCGCATCAAAGCCTCGGTTGCTGTGGAATAGTATCGGAGATTGTACTGTACGGCAATGGGGCGGCCTGCGTGGAACTGATCAAGGGATCAGCAGTCGAATGTGATTCAAGCAGCATACCTGTTGACCGCTGGTGCCAGCATGCGGTACAGTGTCCACTAGTGCAGCATTGTATCGGTCCACCGGTGCTGTAACTCTTCTACGTGGGCCGCGCGATCGCATCGCGACCAGGTCCAGTCCGGAGCTGACTCCTTTCGGATTCACCCTCCCCTCGGTTCTCTGATCCCGTCTTAATGCGATCACAACGAAAGGATAGCTCCGTGCAGACGACTGCGTTTACTAGTTTTGACACCCTTGGTGTGTCTCCTACCCTCTTGCGGAATCTGACCAAAGCAGGTTTCGCTGAACCGACGCCCATTCAAGCTCAAGCCATTCCCCATGCACTCGCCGGCCGCGATGTCTTGGGGTGCGCTCAGACTGGAACCGGTAAGACCGCGGCCTTTGTCATTCCCATGTTGGAACGTCTAAGCGGGACGCCGAAAGGCCAGCCACGCGCGCTCATACTGGCGCCGACTCGCGAGTTGGCGATTCAAATTCAGGGAACCATCGATACCTTGGGCCGCGATCTGCAGCTGTTCGCAACCACCGTCGTGGGCGGAGCGGATATGCAAGCCCAAGTCAGAGGCTTGCGGCAGCGTCCGGACATTATCGTCGCGACTCCTGGACGGTTGCTGGATCACATGTGGAACGGAACGATCAGTTTACTCGCTATGACCATCTTGGTCTTGGATGAGGCGGATCGAATGTTGGATATGGGGTTTTCCCAGCAGATCAACCAAATTCTGGACGCTATGCCTGAAGAGCGACAGACGCTGCTCTTTTCCGCCACCATGCCGACTGATCTTGCTCGCTTGGCCCAGGCCAGTGTGAAGGATCCCGTGCGTGTCATGGTTACCAAGTCCGCGGCGACTGCCGACGGTGTCTCCCAGGCCGTGCATCACACCACGCACGACCGTAAGAACGCTCTCTTGATGTCACTCCTCCAGTCCGAGTCGGATACCGTCCTGGTCTTTGCGAGGACGAAACATCGGGCGGATCGATTGGGGAATATGCTCGATACTGCCGGCCTCCGCGTCGCAGTACTGCACGGTGGCCGCACCCTGCCGCAGCGCCGCGCAGCGTTGGAAGGGTTTCGACGGGGAACATTTCGGGTGCTGGTGGCGACCGACATTGCCGCACGGGGGATCGATGTGGCGAATATCGCCCATGTGATCAACTACGACGTGCCCAATTGTCCGGAAGATTACGTGCACCGCATCGGACGAACGGCTCGCATGAGAGCGACCGGTCGCGCGACGACCTTTGTCACCGCCGAAGACCATGAGCAGTTGCGCGCGATCGAGCGGCTGCTGGGGCAGGCGGTACCGCACGCGGATGGGAGTCTGGCTTCACCCAGCACCATGACCCGATCTGAAGGGCACCCGCCACGCAGCGAATCTGAGCGTCGGCGCCGTCGCGGGGGCTCATCCCAGGGGTGGCGGCAGACCGTCGATGGGGGCGTGCGCGAGTCGAACGGGGAAATTAAGCATGGAAGTGATCTTGGGCCGGTGTCTTAAATTCTACGACCATACGTTGCAAGGGAGGAATGATGGTGAGTGACCAGAAACAGGATGCGCCCCGGGCAGTGAGTCAATGGCTCAGAATTCCTGATGGAACGATGGTGCAACATCGTTTGGATGGGCAAAAGGGACATATCGACGGATTGACCGAAATTGTCACGGGCCCGAGCAGGAATCCCGATGGCAGGACTCAGTATCGAATCAACGTCGGCAAGGGAGACCGGGTGCTCATTGCGGAAGAGGATCTTTTGATTGTGACGGATGCCGAGGGGTTGGTCAAAATGGCGAAGGAGAAGGGTGAATACCGCTCACTCGTCAACAAGCAATTGCGTGGTGTATTTGGAGAAGACCGCTTCGTAAAGACAGCTTAGTGCACCCCCGGTGAGTCAGGCCAGGGTCGACCCTGGAGCCCCTGTCTAATACAGGGGTTCCTGGGGTCCCCATTGCAGTCCTTCTAAGTCAGGATCATCTCCCTCGGATGTCGCGGGCCGCGTTGGTTTTTCGGCCTTTCGCTGCACACGACGAGCTTCTTTTTCCCGCTGTTTGACTTGCTTGGCTTTTTCTCGATCGCGTTTCGCGATGGTCGTCTTGCCTGCTCGTGCGATGGTTGCCTCCTCCTATTCGTTCCCTATGCGGTAATCGAATAGACTTGCCTTCGTTATGTGCCGGATGGCCGACGGGCCGTACGTGTCGTGCTGGGGCGCGCATGGGCACGCGCAGGGCGAGCCTGGGTTTGTTCCGACCGTGCCCGAGTTTCCGCCCCGAATCCAGAACTTGCCAAGTTCGTGACTGCGCGACGGATTTCCTCCATCGGAGTCTCCTGGGATTCCAAAGAAGGGTCGACGAGTCCGAGTTGCGTCCAACGAATTCTCAGCTTCGGGACAGTTCGCTTTTTCTTGTGGGCAGGTTTGTTGCCCCGCCAGACGGACGTAATTTTCATCGTACACTCCTTTCGGCGAACAACAGGATGGCGATGTCCAGGCCATCAAACTGGGTGCAGTGGGGCATACACAAAATCGCGCCCCATGCGTTGCCCATTCCCTTGTCCGATGAGGAAGGAATGGGCCGTAGGAGGAACGTAGATAAGGGGAACAATCGCGCAGCAATACCACAGAAACGCGAAGCGTAGGGCGTTGCTCATAGCTCGTACGGTGAGTGAATTTACCATGCTTTTGATAGTCTGGTCAATGAGCCGACTGTGCTTCGAAGGAGCGAGCAATCGGTCCCAGCCAAGAAAATCTGTATGTTCATTATAAACAAAGTGCAGCACGAACACCCTCATCCCATCCGGCCTTCCCGGAGAGTTAGGGGAGGGGGCTGGGTTCAGGGGACCTGCTGGAGGGGCGTCGAATGCCAAGTTTTCTGAGGCGGCTGCGTAACGTCTCGGGATTGAGCCCAAGCAGATGGGCCGCCCCTTGATCGCCATAGATTCGCCATTTCGTCCGTCCCAGGACGTCCATGATGTGGTTACGTTCTACTTCACCCAGGTTTTCAGGCTGTTCTATCGAGAGGCTAGGCTCCGCCTGCATAGGCGGGAGTAGCATCTCGTCCACTGTGACGCGGGATGAGCCGGATAGAATGACGGCCCGTTCGATCACATTGTGTAGTTCGCGCACGTTGCCGGGCCACTTGTAGGTGAGCAGTCGTGCCATCGATTGCGGATCGAACGCGAGGTGCGGCCGCTTAAGCTTAGTCCCGATCTGAGCGAGGAAGTGCTGCGCTAGTAGATGAATGTCCTCGCGCCGTTCCCGAAGCGCGGGTAGGGCGATGGGAAAGATGTGGAGGCGGTAGTACAGGTCTGCTCGGAAGGTTCCCTGCTGAATGGCGGCCGACAGGTCGACATTGGTGGCGGCAATCAGGCGAACGTCTACCGAGACCGGCTGAGTTCCGCCGATCCTGTCCACCATACCGTCTTGAAGGACACGCAGTAGCTTGGCTTGGGTCTCTAAGGGCATTTCGCCAATCTCATCCAGAAACAATGTGCCGCTGTGAGCCAGTTCGAAGCGTCCTGCCCGGCGTAACTGGGCGCCCGTGAATGCGCCGCGTTCATGACCGAATAGTTCGCTCTCGATGAGGCCAGAAGGCAGTGCCGCGCAGTTGACGCGAATAAACGGCTTGCGGCTGCGTGCGCTCAAGTCGTGAAGGGCCTGAGCCAGCACTTCTTTGCCCGTTCCGGTTTCTCCGAGAAGGAGGACAGTCGTATCCGTCGGCGCGACGGCTTTGACCAGGTCCACCACTTTGGCAAAGGAGGGCGATGTGCCGATCACCAAGCGGAGATTGCGGCTGGCTTTGACCTCTTCCGCAAGATACTCATTCTCACGGCGCAATTGCTCGCTGAGCTGCTTGATTTGCTGGTAGGCCAGGACGTGATCGATGGCATAGGCGATCTGGGTCGCGACCTGCTGGAGGAATTTGCAGTCGTCAGGATCTGGATCGCCAGGATGTACGCTGCCGATGTTCAAGGTGCCGAGGCAATGTTCCTGGACGAGCAGCGGCAAATTGATCATCCGTCCCAGGCCCTCCTGGACGTAATAGTGATCTTCTAAAAACATTTGTTCTTGCTGGAGGTCTCCTCGGACGTGTAAGCGACGGTGGTCGTAGACCCATCCGACCGCGCTGCCTTCGCGAGGAATGACGGTGTCGTGCGCAAGGGCCGGTGTCGCCAGGTTCGTCACGACGGCATAAAATCGAAAGGAATCGGTGCTGGGTTCATACAGCGTGATGCCGGCGCGATCCCAGGGAATCACCTTTTGAATTTGATCGGCGATGACACGCCACAGACTCTCAATGTCCCGCTGCGAGTTCAGGGCGTTGGTGACTTCAAGAAGCGTCTCAAAATTCAGGGTGGCGCGTTGCATGGCGGGTCAAAAATTTGTCCAGAGTTGCACGATGGCCCAGTCCTGGTCGGCGGAGGTGCCCAGCTGTTGCCGGATATAGGGACCGGAGAAAAAGTGGCCGTAGATGACGGCCAGAGAAACTTTACCGTCAGCGAACATATGGCTCCAGGCGATGTCGATTTCGTCGCCAATGTGCGTGGCCGTGTTGTCGGATCGTGAGAAAATCAGCGGGCCTTGTGACCCACGGTACCAGTTGTCACGTGCGCTTGCCAAGTATTTGCGCAGGGCCCAGATTTCGACGTGATCGCGCACAGTGGGGCGTGCCTGGACATTGATCTGCGGCTGCACGCTGTTGCGCCAGGCTCCGTTCAACATGTACCCGACGTGGAGAAAATTAGTCGGAAAGAAGTTTTCGAACGTATTGGCATTGCCCCCGCAGTTGCGCGCAAGCCCTCCGCCGGGCGTCACGCAGTTACTGTCTCCGTCTCCAGAAGCATAGTCAAATCCGATGGCCAGTCGGGGTTTCCATTGGTGATTGTACCAAGTGTGTCCGAGCCAGGTTCCGGAGGCCCATGCATTGATGATGAGGTTGCGTTGATTGTCGAATCCGACGCCATCAGCGGCGCGGCCGAACTGATAGGCGGTTTCTTGCACAAAATCCCAATTGCCGTCACGGATTTCCATCCGGAGCCCGACCATGTGCCGCAGTTGAGACGCCGACTTGGGTGTATAAAGACCCGGGTTGGCCCGCTCCGGGAGCCGGTTGGAATAGAGCACGTAATAGGGCTCCAGAATCATCCGTGGAACAGCTCGGATCTGATTGTACAGCACCACCATGTCGACGTCGCTGCCGGCGTCGGAGGCCTGTTGTGCAACGGCTGGATTGCAGGCCAGCGTCGAATTCACTTCTGGGCTGCAGGTCAAGAGATTCGGACTCAGGCTGCCTCCTGGATGGCCTTGCCCCAGGTCCGTTTCAGAGTTCCGAAACCAACCAAGCTTCATGTCGAATTCGGCCGTGGCATAACTCAGCATGGTTCCGTCATGTGAGTAGCCGGTGTTTGCCCAGTCGAAATGCCCGAAGAGACGTTGATTTCCGAACACGACATACTGGCGACCAATTTTGACACTGAGCCCCTCGATGCCGCCCAGATTCCGGATCAGCGCATAACCAGCGCGTATGCCCAGTCGGCACTGTCCTGACCGTTGCGCCCCGCATTGATGGTTGAGCGCGTCGCCGTCCTGGTTGCTTCCGGTGGGGTCGCCGTTTGCACCCCACGTCGTCGAGTCTTGTAATTCCACATAGAAATTGAGATGAGGCGAAGGATCGTAGCCCACTCCTAGTCGCGTCAATTGTTGGATATAGAAATCGCTGGCCTTGCTCCCGGCGTGTGCGGAGGTGCCCGATCCCATGGCATTCAAACTATTGCAGGCGCCGTTGATCGGAGGCCCGCCCCCGAAGCAGACGCCGTTTCGCCATTCTGGCCGCACGCGGAGGTCGGCGCGCATCCAGAGGTTCCGGAGGTCAAAGGCCGACCAGGCAGGTACCGTCGCGACCTTGTCAGACTCCATCACGCCCGTCTCAGACAAAGAAGAGAATACCGGGGAGACCGGTCCATAGCCGAGGTGCCCGGCTTCGGCTTGAAGAGGATGTGGCGCGAGCATGACCCATGATGTCTCCATGAGGATGAGGCATAGCAGGAGTAATCTCCACCTGGTGATGGGGCGAGGCATCGGCGGTCATGGAACATGGAATCCTCCTTTTCCCGGTCGGGGACGCGAGGGCCGACGGTCCGCGATGGGAACCGTCGGCTCGGATGATAGATTCGCTGTTCAATGAGAAGCGGTATTAGAAACTCATGCCCGCTCGTTCTTCCATGTTGCGCATGAATTCTTCATGCTCCTTCACCGTGTCGGCGCCTTTGGCGCGGACGTGCCGATCACGTGCATGGAATTCATCGGGAGTTACCCGATAGCAAAAATCCCACAAGGCATCGGCACTGTGTTCGTCAACGCCACCAACTCGCGCCTCCAGCATGACCATGAGTGCGT
The DNA here is from genome assembly GCA_040006855.1 of Nitrospira sp. GTDB lineage: Bacteria > Nitrospirota > Nitrospiria > Nitrospirales > Nitrospiraceae > Nitrospira_A. The sequence goes on along the minus strand of JBDTWG010000098.1, from coordinate 674 downwards.
TGACGCCGTCGTAAGTGGCGCGACGATTGCCTGCGCGGTGCAACTCGCGGATCTTGCTCGTCTGATCGACGTAGGCGTGGAAACTGCCTGGAATCAAATTTTTCTCGGCCATTGTTTGGTAGGTGACCACCTGCCCGAGCAGTTCTTCGGCCCAGGCGGGTGACTTCTGATTGCTATTCCACACCACCGGTTCTAGGCCATTGGAAACTCCATAAGCGGGGGTGAGTCCCTGTAGGTTCCAACCTCCGAGAATCACGAGAGCTGAAAAAATAACGACGGTTCGATTCATGTGGTCCTCCTTAATATCCCCGACATGCAGGTCGGAGAAGATTTGGATGTATGTGATGCGAGGATGCGAATTCTAATCGCGTATACAGCAATGCCCATGCCGGGCGTAAAGGCGTCGCCTGGAGAGACCAACCGGTTGATTTATCGAGAAGAACAGAATGAAATTTACGGGACGGTTAGAGTGATCGTGAGAAGAAACGGTGGAGGCGTGAAATGAAACGGTGTGGGGCGCGGGAGTGAACCGATCATGTCCGGAATCGATGGACGGTCAGGGAGCCATGATCTCGATGACCGCGCTCATCGCACGTTGCTTGAGTGTTTGAGGAAAACCACGGAGAGCGCAGGCAGCGTTAAGGTGACTGAGTGAGTTCGTCCATGCAGGGGCA
>JBDTWG010000097.1:0-10943 GCA_040006855.1 Nitrospira sp. | reverse complement strand
GGTAGAACTGCTTCTTTACCAGCTCCGCCGCCAGGACATAGGCACCAAGAATCCCCAGGAGCGCCAACCAAAAGATGGGTGGCAACGGTTCGAATCCCAAGAACCTTCCGATCGGCGTCACCGGCAACAGCATGGTCGCGCAGCACGTCAGGAGCGTCGTGATGAGCAAGGCAGCCGAAGGCCGGCTGGTATAACAGGGACGGCGCGTACGGATCACGAGCACGATCAACGACGCCGAGAGAACGGATTCGACAAACCACCCCGTGCGAAACTGTCCGGTGGTCGAGTGCAAACCCAGTAGCAACACCCCAAATGTCAGGTAGTCGAAGATGGAACTCACAAAACCGAACGTGAGCATGTAGCGTCGAATGAACGGAATGTCCCACCGGCGAGGCCGTTCGATCAATTCATGATCAACCCGGTCAGTGGCGACCGTCATTTCGGGAAGATCCGTGAGTACATTCGTCAGCAAGATCTGCTTCGGCAACAACGGCAGAAAGGGCAAGAACAATGAGGCACCGGCCATGCTGAACATGTTGCCGAAATTCGCGCTGGTGGCCATAAACACATATTTCAACGTATTGGCAAAGGTGGTGCGCCCCTCGCGAACGCCTTGCACCAGCACGCTCAGGTCGTGCTCCAGCAGCACGAGATCGGCCGCTTCCTTGGCCACATCGACGGCACTGTCGACCGAAATGCCGACATCAGCCGCGTGGAGCGCCGGAGCGTCGTTGATGCCGTCGCCGAGGTATCCGACCACGTTTCCCGACGCGCGAAGGGCAAGAATGATGCGGTCCTTTTGATTGGGTTCGATTTCTGCGAAGATATCCACGTCGTTGGCGCGGGCGCGAAGCGCATCGTCACTCATACCGCGTAGGTCGCTGCCGGTGAGCAGCCGAGGATTCGCCAGCCCGACTTGTCGCCCCACATAGGCTGCCACCAGCGCCTGATCGCCTGTCACCATTTTCAATGCCACTCCCAGGCCTTTGAGCGTCGCAATAGTCTCGGCGATGCCGGGCTTCGGAGGATCGAAAAAAACCAGGAGGCCCAGGAAGGTCATGCCGGACTCTTGCTCTCTGGAGACACGATCGATCGTTCTCATGTCCCGAGAGGCAATCCCCAGCGTGCGGAAACCTTGCGCGCTCCATTCGCGAACCTGCTGCCGGACGGACGACTCAACTTGATCGATCGGCACCAGAGTGCCGTCCAACCGCTCCGCATCGAGACAGGCCGCCAACATGGTTTCGACGGCGCCTTTGGTGATCAATAGATGGGTCAGCGGTGTCGCCACCAAAATCGAGAGTCGCTTGCGCACGAAGTCGTACGGTTCTTCTTCGAGCTTACGATAGCCGGTGAGATCGAACGATCGATGCCGGCGCAACGCTTCATCCAGCGGATTTGGAAATCCGGTTTCGAACATCGCGTTCAAATGAGCGAGGAATAACACCTTCTCGCTCGACTGGCCCTCGAGATTCAGGGCGGCGTGGACCCGCATGGAGCCTTCGGTCAATGTGCCGGTTTTGTCGGAGCACAACACATTCATGCTGCCGAAATTTTCGATGGAGGCAAGACGTTTGACCACCACCTTCTGTTGCGCCATCCGCTTAGCGCCATGCGACAGGTTGACGCTGATGATGGCCGGCAACAGCTGCGGTGTCAGACCTACCGCCAACGCCATGGAGAAGAGGAAGGATTCGAGGACCGGTCGCGCGAGATAGACGTTCACCGCAAAAATGGCGAAGACGAGAAGCAGCGTCACTTCGAGCAAGAGGTAGCCGAAGCGTCGCACGCCCCGTTCAAACTCTGTTTCTGGCGCCCGCAACCGCATTCGATGGGCGATGTGGCCGAATTCCGTCTCCCTGCCCACAGCCACGATCACCGCCCGAGCCTGCCCGCTCACCACATGAGTTCCCAGGAATAGGCTGTTCGTTCTTTTTTGCAGCGAGGTGTCTGGCGCGAGCGTCGCCGCCGATTTTTCAATTGGATAGGTTTCTCCCGTCAACGTGGCTTCGTCAACGAATAGATCCTTCGCATCGAGCAGGCGCGCGTCACCGGGAAGGCTCGATCCCGCAGAAAGTTGCACCACATCGCCCGGCACGATGTCATCGGCAGGCACTTCACCCAACACGCCGTCCCGCCACGTCTGCGCGGTAATTTGTACCAGAGCCAGCAAGCCGGCCACTGATCGAGCCGCGCTGTATTCCTGCCAGAAACTCAAGAACGCGCTGGCAAGGATGATGCTTAAAATAATCAGCGCATCACTGCGCTCTGCGAGGAAAAATGACACGCCCGAGGCAAACAGTAAAATCAGAATGATGGGACTTTTGAATTGAGCCAGTAGCAGCCTGAACGGCTGAGCGGTGTGCTGCGGCTTCAGTTTGGCGGAAGCATAGGTCGCTTGCCGTTGCTCAGCGTCGGCCGTGCTCATCCCCACTTGCGTGGTGCGCAACTCGCGGAGCAGCTCATCCGGGGGAACCGCCCAGAAGGATCGTCCGTTCACCATTGGGACAATGTGCTCATCCATCACACCCATTCCGGCGCATGTTCCTTGGCCAGCTGTCGCTCGGCGAAACTGCGATACAAGGCCGGCAGTACCAGCAGCGTCAACACGGTCGAGGTGAACAGACCACCCACGACGACCGTGGCCAACGGCCGTTGCACTTCCGCGCCGATGCCTCGGGCCAATACCAGCGGCAACAAGCCGAGCAACGTGGTCATCATCGTCATGACCACCGGACGAAGCCGCAAGACGCAGCCCGCCATGATGGCTTCTTCTGTCGGCTGACCTTCGTTTCGCAGCTGATTGATATACGAGACCAGCACGATCCCGTTGCCGACCGCCAATCCGAACAGCTCGATAAACCCGATCGAGGCGGGCACACTCAGATACTGGCCGCTGAGCCACAGGGAGATCACGCCGCCGATCAAAGCGAACGGTAGATTCAGAATGATCAACGTCGCGTAACGCAGGGAATGGAATGCCCAGAAGAGCAGGAAAAATACCAACCCGAGCGTGACCGGCACCACAAGCAACAAGCGCGCATTGGCCCGTTCCATGTTCTCAAAGGCTCCGCCCCACGTCGCCGTATAACCCTGCGGCAATCGAATCTGCTGAGCCAATTTCTTCCGGCCTTCGTCAACCACGCTGCCGATGTCGCGCCCCACCACGTTAAAGCCGATATAGATGCGGCGCTTCGCCTGTTCTCGACTGATCCGCGCCGGGCCTTCCCGCATGTCGATCGTCGCCAGCTCGCTCAGCGGAATCGGCGCGCCAGAGGCCGACTGCACCTTAATGTCGCCGATGGCCCCGATGCTGTTCCGATAGGATTCCGGAAACCGGAGGATCAACTGAAACCGTCGTTCACCTTCGTAGACATAGGTCGCGATTTTCCCGCCCACTGCCGTGGTCACGAGATCCTGGACATCCGACACGTTGATCCCGTAGCGGGCGATCTTTTGCCGGTCGATATCGACCGTGAGGTACGGTTGGCCGGCGACCTGTTCAACCTTGACGTCCTTCACTCCCTCCACGGTTTGCAAGAGCGCGGCGACCTCTTCCGCCTTGCGAGAGAGGACCTCCAGGTCACCACCGAAAAGCTTCACGGCGCACTCCGTCCGGATACCGGAAATCAAGTCGTCTACCCGTTCCTGTATCGGCTGGCTCATGAGGACGGAAATGCCGGGAATCTCGGCCAGTCGCTGCCGGATGGCATCGACAAGACCCGATTGAGTACCCGCCGTCGTCCAGGTGCTCCGCGGGTAGAGTGCGACGACCGGGTCGCTTTCATTCGGCTCCTCCGGTCCCACGGCGATGTCCGCGCGCCCGATCTTGCTCACCGCGAATCGCACCTCTGGAAACTCCAGCATGGCCTTCTGGGCTTGTTTTTCGATCTCAATCGACTCCGGCAACGACACGCTCGGCAGACGCACAATCTGCGGCGTCAACGCCCCCTCCTCTAGAATGGGAATGAATTCACGCCCGATGAACGGCAGGAGTGTCAGGCTCACCAGCACGACGGCCATCGACCCCAGCAGCACCCACAGACGATGGTCGAGCGTCCATCGCAGCACCGGTTGATAGCGGGCCTTCATCCACCTGGTAAGCCACGTGTCTTCCGGATGGTCGCCGCGCAACAGCAGGGACGCCAGCACCGGGGACAGCGTCAATGTCACGACGACCGAGACCAGCAGCGATATCACCAGCGTATAGGCCAGCGGGGCGAACATTTTCCCCTCCATGCCATGCAGAGTCATCAAGGGCAGGAACACGACGCTGATGATAAGAATGCCGAACAGGATGGGACGCCCCACTTCGTGCGTCGCACGCAAAATCACGTCGAGGCGGGACCGTTGAGGGACCCGATTCTCGGACAGATGGCGATAGACATTTTCAACCACGACCAGCGACCCGTCGGCAATTTCTCCGATCCCGATCGCCAGCCCGCCCAGCGTCATGAGATTCGCCGAGAGTCCCAACCGCTGCATGACGAGAAAGGTAATCAAAGGCGTGACCAATAGCGACGCCGTCACCACGATGGCGCTTCGCACATGGCCGAGGAACACAAAGAACACGAAGGTCACCAGAACGACCCCCTCGATCAACGCATCACGGACGGTATTGATGGCGGCCGTCACGAGTTCGATCCGGTCGTAAAACGGCATGATCCGTACGCCCTCCGGCAGCACCGCATCCTGCCGGATCGACTCCACCCGGCGCTTCACCGACTGGACGACCTCCCGTGCATTCCCACCGCGAACCATGAGGACGGTTCCGGTCACTACCTCCCGTTCGCCGTTCAGCACGGCGGCCCCGTGACGGACGGCATGCCCGATGCGCACCTCCGCCACATCGCGGACGAACACGGGAGTGCCCTGGTCCTCTTTGACGATGATGCTTTCGATGTCGGGAAGCGTCTTGATGAGCCCCAGGCCGCGGACGATGGCGCGCTCCGCGTAACGCTCCAACACATTGCCGCCGGCATTCGCGTTGTTCTTCCCCACCGACTCATAGACATCATGCAGGGTGAGTCCGTATTTTCGTAACTTGGCGGGATCGACCAACACTTGAAACTGCTTCACAAACCCGCCCAAGCCGTTTACATCGATCACGCCCGGCACGCTCTTGAGCAAAGGCCGAAGCACCCAGTCCTGCACTGTGCGCTGGTCCGTGAGTTCCGTCTCGATCAGCCCCGAATCGGTCGTAGCGGCCAGCGGTCCTTCGAGATAGTATTGGTAGATCTCGCCCAGCCCGGTCGTCACCGGCGCCATGACCGGATCGATCCCAACCGGGAGCCGCTCCTTGACCGCCATGATCCGTTCCAGCACCATCTGGCGGGCGAAATACACATCCACGTCATCCTCGAACACCACCGTCAACTGTGAGAGCGCAAACTTCGAGAGCGAGCGGATTTCCGTCAGCCCCGGCAATCCGGTCATCTGGAGTTCGATGGGATAGGTAATAAAGCGTTCGACTTCGACCGGCGACAAGCCCGGCGCTTCCGTGAGCACCTGCACCTGCACATTGGTCACATCCGGGTAGGCGTCGATGGGGAGGGACTCGAAGGCGACAAGGCCGGCGACCGCAAAAAGACCGGTGAGGCCGATGATCAAGATTCGTTGGCGCAGGGAAAATTCCAGCAGCGAGGCGATCATTGTGTGGGCTCGATCTTGTGGATTTCGATCTCCGACTTCAGAGCAAAGGATCCTTTCCCCACCACCTCCTCCCCTTCCTGCAAGCCCTCTAGGACAACGATGTTCTCGCCCTGCTCCTCTCCCAGCGTCACTCGTCGCGGCTCAAATTGATTCTGAGCCTTGCGCACGAAGACGACCTTGCCCGCTCCGCCGTTTTGCACGGCCGCCAGCGGCACCGTCAGCAATTCCTGCGTCGGCATGGCATAGACATACACGATGGCGAACATCTCCGGCTTCAGGATTCGGTCTGGATTACGCACCGTGACACGGAGGCGCATCGTCCTGGTCGCCGGCTCGAGCACGTCGCTGATATGGGTGATCGTGCCAGAGAAGACGGCATGCGGGTAAGCCGCCACCACCACTTTCACGGTCTGATCCGGACGAATAAACCGAACGTCTTTCTCGGGTACGCTCCCGATGACCCACACATCGGACAAGTCGGCAACGGTGAAACACTTCCGCGACGTTTCGATCACCTCGCCGCGCGTGATGTTGCGCATGATCACCCGGCCCGCGAACGGCGCCCGCAGCGCCACATCGGACTTGATGGTCTGCTCGCGATCAAGGCGCTGCACCTCCTGCGCCGGGACACCGAGGAGCGCAAGACGGCTGGACGCCTCACGCGCATCCGCCCGTGCAGTTCTCATCTCGGCTTCCCGCCGTTGCAGCTCCGCCAGGCTGATCGCCCGGTGCTCATGAAGATTCGCCGCGCGCTCATAGGCCAGCTGAGCTTCGTGCTGCCGGGCCACCGCTTTGAGATAGGCCCCTTCCGCCATACCCAGATCGGTGCTGTCCAGCAGCGCCAGCCGCTCGCCCTTCTTCACATTTTTTCCCACATCGACCGACACCTCCACCACACGACCCCGGATGAGAGGCGTCACTTCGGCCAGTTCGTTTTCATTGGCTTGAACCGTTGCTGGAAACTCGCGGTGGATGGTGAAGGGCTCCTTTTTAACCGGCAGCACTTCGAGGCCGGCCCGGACGATTTCCTGCGGGGTGAGATGCACGACTCCCTCGACGGCCCTGTCAGCCGGCTTGTCCCCAGGCAACCCTGTTGCCGGATCTCGCCCGCAGCCCGTTCCGATCACCAGGACCACCACGGCAAGCAAGTGCAGCGCCCAGCGCCGGCGCGACACACCGACCTGCCACGGTTCCGCGTAAAACCTCCACTTCGGACCAGCGCCCGGTTGTTTCATACTCTTCTTCTCATCCAGACAGCACACTCCCTGCTGCTTTTGAGAACAGCAGGGAGCATGCCGCGCGAGAACCGGTATTTCACAGGAATAGGAAGTCCGTAGCAGCGTTTTGCCACGTTACGGAGAAGGAGAGCGGGGTGAAATGCCACAACTTGGTTGCTTGACCAGAGATGCGCGTCCACACAATCGACCTTAACGGACCACGAGGACCGAGCAAGAACTGTGCTGCACGATCTTTGTCGAGATACTGCCGAGCAAGAACCGTGCAACCGCGCCCATCCCTTTGGCTCCGGTCACAATGAGATCGACCTTCTTTTTGGACGCCACCTTCAGGATTTCTTCGGCCGGCTTGCCCAGTCGGACCACTTCGTCGACCACGTACCCCGCCTTGATCAATTTATTCGCACAGCCCTCGACGAGGCGACCGCCGGCTTCTTTCAATTCCGGATAGTTGAGAAAGGGCATGGCATGGGTCACCACGACATCGATCGGCTCCAGCCCTTCACGCGCGTCCGGCTGCAGCTTGGTCAAGAGGAACCGCAACGCCTTGTCCGACTCTTTGGAGCCGTCGGTCGCAAACAAGATACGGCTCAAGGGGCGAGGCTCCTCCTTGACAATGAGGACTGAACAGGGCGCATGCAGCGTGACTTGCGTGGAGACGCTGCCGAGCATGAATCGATCGAGCGCATCCAACCCTCGACTACCCAGCACGATGAGTCCGTCGCGTTTCGCCGCCTGTTTAAGAATGGTCGGACCGACCGTGCCACGCTCCGACACGAGCTTGCCCTTCATTTTGAGCGAAGCCATTTGGGCCTTCGCCTCGGCCATGGTGATCTTTCCTTTCGCTTCGACGCGCTTGATTTCCTCCTGAATGAACGGCTCGTTGCCGATCACCACCGGCTGAAACATGAAGGGCGCACGCAACGCCCCAACATCCATCACATGCAGTGCCGTGATGTCGGGCTTGTCCGCGAATGGCACTCTCGCCACCCACTCCGTCGCCCACTTGCCGTACTTCGATCCATCGGTCGCAATCAATACTTTCATAGGCCGCCCCTCATCGTTCGATCTGTTTTTGAATAGGATCTGCAGGCTCTGTGCCACGCTGCCGCATCTTCGCCTCACCAGATCGGCGGGTCAATAGGTTCGTTTCCGTTCATGTCGGTCTGGGGGAGGCTGAGGGGGAGTTACGGCGAAAATGAAGGGAATAGCAACGACCTGTCTCGCAGGAGAGAAAAGCCCTGTTGACCTCCCGCACGGCTTGGCACGCTACAGGAGTTCGCAAATCGCCTGGTGCAATTGCTCCGCGGCCGATTCTTTGGTGAGGTAGCCGGACGCGCCGGCCTGTCGCATCGCTTCCTCGGCTTCCCGGTCGTTCCGAACCGACAGCCCGATGACGATGATCGACGGGTTGGACTGCTTGATACGACGCGTCGCTTCAATCCCATCCATGGTCGGCATATTCAAATCCATCACCACCACGTGCGGTTTCAAGGCTCCGGCAAGATTCACGGCCTCCACGCCATTGCCGGCCTCACCGACGACGGTGATGTCTTCATACGACTCCAAAATACTGCGCAACCCCTGACGGACCATCGCATGGTCGTCGACCAACAGGACATGGACAACGCTCCCTTTGGCCTGTTTCGGTCTCGACACATTGCGTGCGGTTCCAGACCGAGCGTCCGACGAAGCGACAGAGTTCGAGGCCGGTACCTCCTGTATGTACGGGATGGCAACCGTGACGCTGGTCCCCTGCCCAGGAACCGACTGCACCGTGAGGGCGCCTCCCATGACTGCCATGCGCTCGCGGATACTGAACAAGCCGTATCGGCTCGACATCGGATCACTGGACAGGGCGGAATCGGGATCGAATCCCCGCCCCTGGTCGGCCACCAGGATGTACAACATATTGTCCAACGTCACCTGCACCGCGATGGTGGCACGATCAGACTGGGCGTGTTTCACCACGTTTAGCAAAAGCTCCCGTACCGATTGATAGAGGAGAATCGCCTGATCGTCCGGCAACGCCAGCGATTGATCGTCGGCTTGCACGTCCACCGCAAGACCATGCTGCTGCATCGTCTTGCCCAGCCACTGCAAGGCCTTGATCAACCCGAATTCATGGAGAACCGGCGGGCTCAACTGCGCGACGAACGAGCGTGTATAGGTCAGTGATTGATCCAATAATTGATCCAGATCGTTGAGCCATTTCTCCTGGGTCGGGCTGGCATGCTTCCGCCCCTGCGTCAGCTTGATGCGTCCCAGAACGAGCAATTGCGCGAGGTAATCGTGAAGTTCGGACGCGATCCGGCGGCGTTCCTTTTGTTCTGTCAAAGTGACCTCGGTCGCGAGAGCGCGAAGGCGTTCTTGCGAGCGCGTCAGTTGCTCGGTGCGCTCCCGAACCCGTTCCTCCAAGTCCGCCGACCATTTCCGCAGTTGTTCCTCTGCCGCCTTGCGGTCGGTAATGTCGACGCACGCCCCGGTCATGTATTCGGGCCGCCCGTCCTCGCCCCGGACGATGGGTTTGCCCCGCTCATATAACCAACGGACGCTGCCGTCTGCCTGGAGGACACGGAATTCCACCTCAAAATCCACCGCCTCAGTCCGGCAAGGCTCGCAGGCCCGAAGCACCGCCTGGCGGTCATCGGGATGGACCATGTGGAGAAATTGTTCGAGCGACCTGGCCGTGTGGCCCGACGTCAGGCCAAAAAGTTGCCCGACCGCATCATCCCAGGTCATCTCGTTGGTCCGAAGGTTCCAGCGAAACGTTGCGGTGTGCGACGCGCTCAGAGCAACGAGCAACCGCTCGGTTTTCTCCCGCAGGTCATCCTGCGCTTGCTTGAGGCCGCTGATATCGAGGTTGATGCCAGCCCAGCCGACGATGTGTCCGCCGTCGGCGCGTACCGGCACGCCACGCGCCAGGATCGGATGGTACTTTCCATCGACCCCAAGGAAGCGATGCTCACAATCCCACACGCCGCCCGTTCGCACGCATTCGTTCCAAGCCGAAATCGTACGCGCCATGTCATCGGGGTGCAGCGCCCTTCCCCAGCCGACCGCAGCGCATTCTTCCTGCGTCAAGCCAACCAGCTTCAGGAAGGATTCACTGGCATACGTATTCCGTCCCTCGGCATCACAGACCCAGATGCCGTAATCGATGGATTCTCCGATGGCCCGGTAGAGGCCCTCACTCTGACGCAGCGCAGTTTCCGCCTCGCGTTGCGCCGTAATGTCGGTGTTCGTCCCAAACCATCGGAGCACCTGCCCGGCTTCATCGCGAATCGGCACGGCGCGCGACAGGAACCATCGATATTGGCCGTCGCGGCCGCGCAGCGGAAACGTATCCTCCCAAAACTCCCCCGCCTCGAGGCACCGACGAAACCGTGCCGTCACCCGTTCGACATGATCGGGATGATGCACCTGCTGCCAACCCCATCCCTGCATTTCTTCCAACGTGGTCCCCGTATACTCGAACCACCGCCGGTTGTACCAAAAGATCCATCCCTGGGCATCGGCCATCCAGGCGAATTGCGCGATGTGATCCGCCATGGTGCGGAACTTTTCCTCGCTGGCGCCCAAGGCTTCCTCGATCCGCTTGTGCTCCGCCAGCTCTTTTTGCACCGCCTGATACAAATTGGCATTGTCGATAGCCACGGCGGCTTGCGAGGCGATGCCCACCAGGATCTTCTCCGCTTCTTCCGTGAAAATGCCCGGCTGGCTGTGGCCGAAGAACAAACCACCAAAGACTTCCCCGGAGCGTGACACCACCGGCACCGCCAGATAACTCCGGACCGGCAGATGGCCTTCGGGCATCCCATGGTGAGGCGCCATCGTCCCGTAACGCGGATCAGTCAAAATATCCGGGACGCGAACGGGAGCCTCGCCGCGAAACGTCGGACCGAAAACCGGCGTGCTTCTCGGCATGCCGAATCGTTCAAACGCCTCGCGCGGCGCTCCGGAAAGGGTGAACAGCTGGTAACTTTCTCCATCGGCGTTCTGTACATTGTGAAAAAACGCGCCGAACTCTGCCCTACTCACCTCACGTCCGGCATC
>JBDTWG010000096.1:0-11042 GCA_040006855.1 Nitrospira sp. | reverse complement strand
CCAGTTCGGTCGATGCCTCGAATGATTGCGAAGAGATCTTCGCCCGTTGCCCAGAATGATCGCCGGCCGACGCTGGAATCGAAGACCGCTCGTCCTTGCGCTGTTGATCGGCGGCCTTCCCCTCGTGACTCTCTGGCCTGGCCAGGCATTTGGATTAGAAAAGTATGGACGCCCCCTCCCCTCCATGGAGGAGCCGGACCACGAAGCCCGCGAAGAAGAAGAAACCCTGTTCGGCGGCTACCTGCTCACCGGCGCCTTCGTAAAGAATCCGTCCTTTGCCGCCAGGCCGGACAACTCCGGTCTCGTCGGCATGCGGCACATGCTGCACTTGGAAACGGACCTCTATAAGCAGTACCTCACGTTCTACACTGATCAGAACTTTTTCTCGGACCGCACCAACGGATGGATCAAACTGTCGGAATGGGACGGCACCTTTGCGTTCACCGGCGTGCTCGACCGGTTCAATTGGCGCCTGCAATACGAGCGTGATGCTCCGCTCGACCGCAGCGGGATCAAACAGGCCTATGCCGATGCGCTAGTGACGGCACGCTTCCAAGCAGTTCAGGACTCCACGTGGTGGCGACGAACATTCCCGAACCAAAATCTCACGGCCTATGCGGGCGCGGGATGGCTCTTCCACAACAGCCTATACTTTGCGCGCCCAAACAATACCGGCCGCGCGCTGTTCCGTTACGTGGCCCATGCCGATCTGGATCTGTACAAGAACAAGATGGTGCTGTACGGAGACATGAATTTCTTCACTGACCGCAAGGCCAGCAACACGCTCAATCCCTCGGAACTCGACTGGATCATCGGTATTGCCGTCCGCTGGAATGATATGGAGGTGGCGTTCTATCGGGAGGAAGATCGACCTCTGGACCAATCCGGATTGGTCCAGAAATACTTCGCAGTGCAACTGCGGTTTGCGTTTGATGTCTCGAAGGGCGCACTAGAGCGGATCGGAATGAGACGGTAGGTGGGCACCTAGCAACCGGCGAGATGGTCGCGAACCTCCTGCACATACGTTTTGAACGGGTCCGCCATAAAGAACGGCGAGGTTCCCCGCAATTTGAAATTCGACCAATTGATAATATAGTGGCAGGCTAGCTGGTCATCGGTCTCCGCGACCTCATCACCCGCATCTTCCGGGGCGCCACGGACCAGGAGATGCCGGACCAACTCACCTCGGCCGAAGGCGCGCGTGTTGCGCGGCGGATTGTCCTGCGCCAGGCGGACGACCTTATCGGTGGTCAACCGGGGACCACGTCCCTCATCTTCCAGGCCATAACACAGTCCTCGCTCCGGATGAAGATTGTGATATTCCAAATCGAGGCTCTTCAGCATGGGATCATCCCACCCAGCCTGCTCCGCCTCACGATAGGTCTCCAGAAGCCACAATTTCGACGCCCAATCAATTCGACCGACCAGCTTGGCATAGTCGCCCCGCAGGTCCGTCAGCACGGCTTCCCATTGCTCCAGCACCCAATCGGTCTCTTCGTCCTGGCCCTTGCAATGGCGCTGCGCCGCAGCGAGAAATTGTTCTTGAACATCAATCGCGGAGATCGATTGCCCCGACTCCAACCGCACGATCCACTGACGATCCGGATCCCGTGAAATATCCTGGAGCGCCTCCACCGGCTCGTCGATCCCTAAACCTCGCGGCGCCTGCCCGGCTTCAATCAATTGCAACACGAGCCCGGTGGTCCCCATTTTGAGCGCCGTGGCGTACTCAGCCATATTGGAATCCCCGCATAGAAGGTGGATTCGGCGGTACTGATTGGGATCGGCCAACGGTTCATCCCGCGTATTGACGATCGCCCGGTTGTGTTGCACCCATTCGAAAAAGTCGTTGACGATATAGTCAGCCCGTTGAGAGATCTGGAACGGCACAATCGTTCGGTCTTGGGCATCTCGCAACCCCGGGCGATGGAGGATGAGACCTCCAACCTGCACCCATTCGTTGGGGTCCCGCGCGCAGCCGATGCGTCCGGACCCTGTAAAGACCTGCCGCGTCACCAAGAACGTGACCAGCGGGCCGAGCCCTCGCCGGGAAAACGGGAATTGTCGAGTGACCAAATAGTTCTCGTGCGAGCCGAACGTCGCATCGGTTTCGTGATCGACGTTGTTCTTGATGATCGAGACGGACTCTTCCAGGCCCAATGCGGTCACCGCATTCTGAATGATTTGATCTCCCGCGCGGTCCGAGGCGACCAGATCCGCTAATGCCGTACACTCCGGCGACGCGTATTCCAAGTGCCCCATGTCGATATAAATGCGACCGGCATTGGTCAAGAACCCCCCGTTACCAGGCGGCTCATCGTGGCCTCGATGATGAAGATCCATCAGTCCGCGCCGATCGACATGAAAGATGTGGTCGCGAATGCGCTGAGCCACCCATGCGGGTGAATGCTCAGGGCGATCCTGATTCACCAACAAGCCATATTCAGTTTCAAGGCCGAAAATACGATTGAGCATATTAGGTCGCGCTGGGAGTATTTATCGCCGAAGGAAGGAGAGCGCCGAGCTCGTCGGGACGAAGGGCACGATATTTCGATGACCCCGGCCCACTACGTTCCAACAGCACACATTCCAGAGACTTCTCTCCGACGGTCTGTCGCACATGCCCCAACAGAATAGCCCTGTCCGGGATCGCAGTTGCCTCGTCGGATTTTTCCGCTGAAGCAGGCGCAGCGGAAGAGTCCCCGTCGATGGCCTCCCGAGAAATTTGAGCCAACGACCCCACCGCCCAAGCACAGAGGGCAATGTCAACAGCCTGTGACAAGGAGGCCTGCACAAGTCCCGGTTGAGATTCGAGATAGCGGCCCATCCGAGCTTGAACGGCGGACGTGGCTCCCAATGCGGCCCAACGGCGGCTTTCCTCAAAGTTTCCATCGTAGTTGATGGTCAGAAACAGATCACGCTCGGCCTTGGTGCCCAATTCCGCCAGCAGGATCTTGGCAATAAAGGGCGCTTTGTAAATCTCTTCAAAGGCCTGCTTGATCGTCGGAGCCAAGCCATACTTCATCAAGCGCGCGCCCGTCACATCGGAGGGCGATCGATTAAATCCCTCCACATGCGCCATTTCGAGCAGGGAGAACCGCAACTTTTCCAGATCAGCCGGATGCCCCATCCCGCCGAGGGCGATGCGATCGTATATCTCGTAGAGCTTTGGAGTGCCGCGACTGACGGTGAGCATCACAATGCCATCGGCATAGGCCAACGCGACGACCGGCGCACCCTTCGTAAATTGCTCATCCAGGTACTGCCGTCGATTGCCGACCGCTTCGACCCACCGATATGGTTCCTCATACATAACGTGTCACCCTCTGCATATGAATAGGTAATCCCGCCTTCAAATCCTCTGGATACGGTAGGCTACGCACCTCGAAGCACTTCCGCCTCATACATTCGTTTCAAACTATCACCTGCGATAGTTTGGACACCCGCAGCCGTAATGAGCTTCACGACCGGATACAGATTCAATTCGCGATTCACGCCGCCGGTAGCCGAATCGAATTCCGCCGCACTCGTGAGTAGCCGAAGCGCTTGGATGGTGGCCTCCTCCTCGGGAAGCATCGCCAAGGGTTGCGGCCCCCAGGTATTCACATAGTGGAGAATGCCTCGAATGGTCGGGGAACCGGAGCCAGATACGGCATACTCCACTGCTTCGAACTCAGCGCCCAGAATATCGTAGAAATAAATCTTCGCCGCGCCCTGTTCATGGTCGTACCCCGCAAACACCGGCACCACGGCACCCGTCCCGGCCAACGCCGCCGGCACATTCTCCTTCAGCAGCTTGGAAACGGCACGAAGCTTTCCCTCAAAACTCAACTCTTGCAGTTGCGTGCGGCGATAGTATTTGAACGAGTGTTCCAGCACACGCACCATCTCATAGGCGGTGGCCGGCACCCCCGCAATCGCCATGACACTGTGCCGATCGATTTCCAACACCTTATCGGTCCGATCGTACATGACCATATTACCCGCCGTGGCTCGGCGATCACCGGCGACCAGCACGCCATCCCGATACTTCAGGGCCAAGATCGTCGTGGCATTTGGAATGGCCAACCCGGTCGCGCCTGCGACAGGACTGCCAAACTGATACCCCTGTTCCTTCAAAAGCTGAAAAAAGTCTCCTTGCATCCCCATTGCGGTACTCCACCTTTCCGATATGTTCGCCCTTTTATCTCAAGATGGACGCCGAGGTCAGGGTTCACTGCGCGCGTCCAACGAGGGCCTTCTGAAGCCGCGCGTTGCGCGAGCACATACCCCGGCTCCGGTGGCCAGCTTCACTCCCCCGTTCGTTGCCGGTAACGCTCTGCCTGCTTAGGATCGACCTTCCGCATCCGCTTCAGCAAATTATCCTTATCTGGCGAACCCGTTTCCGGCCGACGTGGCCCACCTTCCTCAGACGGGCTCGGTGGTTTCGGCATGGGATCGCCCGGTGCTTCACGACGTTCCGGCATCAGCATATATCGCATCATTAGGTTTCCTTTCGTCTCGACCACGCAGCCAGGGCATCGGCTGGAGAGGCGGCTGTTTCAAACAAGGCGGCACAGGCCTGCACGTCATCGGGATGGAAGAGATCCCCCATCTCCAAGGTCCGCGCGCGCAACCCTCCGGAAAATTGAATCCGTTCCCACTGCATGGTGGTGATCTGCTCGGGGAATCGTCTGACGCATAATCCGCGCAGCCCCCCGCGAGTATCCGACGGACCGGCAGAGAGCGCCTGCGTGATATCACGCTCGGTTGTCATACGCCAGGTTTTCCCTTCGGCTTCGAGCCCCAGAAACAGCCCGCGGTCGGGACTCATATTATGATATTCCAAATCCAGGCTGGTGAGCCACGGATCATCCCATGCAAGGCGTTCTTCACGCACAAACGTCTCCAGCAGCCACTGTTTCGTCACCCAATCGAGCTTCCCGACCAACTGCGCACGATCCTGGCTGAGCAGGCGAAGGGTGTCCTGCCATTCTCGCAAGACCCAATCGGCATCCGGATCGGCACCGCTACAGGAGCGGCTCGCCGCATTCCAATACGCCTCTTGAATGGCCAGCCCGGACAGGGTTCGGCCATCCTTCAACCGCACGGTCGTCTTGAGATCAGGATCCCGTGAGAGTTGTTTGATCGCGGCCACCGGTTGATCCAACTCCAGATTCGGCATGACTCCGTGCTGGAGAAGGTCCAACACGAGCCTGGTCGTTCCCACCTTGAGGGCAGTCGCATACTCGCACATGTTGGCATCGCCAAGGATCAGATGCAGACGCCGGTACTTGGTCCGATCGGCATGTGGTTCATCGCGCGTGTTCAGGATCGGGCGATTGTGCATCGTATCGACGCCCAATTCCGCTTCCATGAAGTCCGCCCGCTGCGAGAGTTGATAGGCCCCCGGCACAAAACCGGACTCTTGCGCTTCCATTCCAACTTTTCCGGTCCCGGCCAGCAACTGGCGGCTGACCAAAAACGGCAACAGGCCGCTGACCAACTGAGGAAACGGCAACGAGCGTGACACGAGGTAGTTGTCGTGACAGCCATAACTGTGGCCGTGAAAGTCGGTATTGTTCTTGTAGAGTTGCACATGGGCGCCGCCAAGATGCTGGTTTCGGCGATCCGCTGCCCGCTGCACGATGCGCTCCCCGGCCCGGTCATGCGCCACCAGGTCTTTGAGGGTGCGACATTCGGGAGTGGAATATTCGGGATGGGTATGGTCGTTGTAAAACCGCGCGCCGTTCGGCAGAACAAGATCGCTCTTCATTTCGTGAAATGAGAACGGTCGATGCGCATCGATCTTGGCAAAATCGTCCTCTTCTTTGTCTTGCTGCAGGCCGGACACGCGGAACCCACGCGCATCCTCATGCGGATCTTCACCTCTATAGTCCCACCGACGTTCAAAATCGCCGGTCAGATGGGCGCGTACCAGCTCCATCGACTCCTCGACGGGATCGACCACATCGAGATCTTCTCTGGTGATCCCGTATTCCGTTTCTATGCCGAAGAGATACATACCTACTTCATCCACCGCGAGTGAATCCATCAAGTGCCTGGCTCACTCGCCATTCGTGTTTAAATGATCTGATTCACCAGTCGCTCTTCGGTTTGCCGTCCACGACGGAACGACGACACGCCGACGACCTGTTCAGGATGATGATCCAGGAGCTTGAGCCATTCTTCGGCCGCATCATCAGGCGGCAACATCTCGCCTTCCCGGTACTCTTCATGCACCGCATCCAGCAGGTCCTGCGCACGAAGCCCGTCACCAGCAGATGCCCCGGTCTGTGCGACGACCCGTTCAATCGCCTTCTCCTTCGCCCGCTGCACGATCGAAGAAAGGATGGCCCCGCTGACCAAGTCCCCGCGATACAGCACCTTATTGTGTCCATTCCGCAGGCGGATCGACAAGACCCGGTTCTGATCCGTCCGTGAGAAGAGACTGTCCACCACCTGCTCGATCACCGCGCGTCGAGCCGCTTCGCGGTCCTGGCCGTTTTGACCCAACAGCTCAGGATCAAGCGGCAGAGCTGCCGTCAGATAGACGCCGAGAATCTCGAGTGCCGCCTCTCGATTCGGACGCGCGACTTTGATCTTCCGATCGATACGGCCTGGTCTCAGCACCGCCGGATCAATCAGGTCAGGCCGGTTGGAAGCCAGAATAATCACCACGTCCTGCAGCGATTCAATGCCGTCCATTTCGGCGCAGAACATCGGCACCAGCGTGTTATTGATGTTGAACGAACGCATCGACCGCCTGGTGCCCAACACGGACTCGGCTTCATCGATGAAAATAAACGGCAGAGCCCCTTCTTTCCGTCTGGCGCGCGCCTTCGCAAACAGGTCCCGGACGATCCGCTCGGATTCGCCCAACCACATGTTCAGAATCTCCGGCCCCTTGATATGAAGAAAGGCTCCGCTCGTTACCGGCGGGTTTTTCGTCTTGCCATCTGCAGCAGCCTGTCCCTGTGACTCACGCACCAACTGAGCTAAGCTCGCAGCCGCGGCCTGTCCGATCAAGGTTTTGCCACAGCCCGGCGGGCCGTAAAGCAGGAATCCCTTCGGCTGCGTAAACTGATATTTCGTGAACGTCTCGGCATGGAGCAGGGGATATTCGATCGCTTTCCGAATGGCCTCGATCGCTTGCTTCTGGCCACCGATCTGTTCCCAGGTCACGCTGGGCACTTCATCCAGGAGATGCGTCCTCGCCTGACGATTTTCGAATTTTTCGATGGCGATTCGGTGGGTCGGCTCAATGCGCACTTCGTCGCCCGCTTTCAGATCTGCCCCGACCAAATCACTGGACCGCTGAAGAATCAAGGCTTGCCGCCCCATATCTTGTTCGAAACGAATGCGCCCGTCCGGCAACACTTCGGCCACTTTCAACACCGGTCCGTTGCGGTCATATCCAAGGGTCTTGATCACCGTATAGGCCTCGTTGACCAGGATCTGCGTACCGATCTTGAGGTCCTCTGCCGAGAGACGTGGATCGATATTGGCGTAATACTCCGCCCCTCCGACGACGATGCGCGCCAGCCCCTCCCCCGGAACCTCTACGAGCAGGCCCACCCGATTGGCGGGCGCCGTCAACTTAGTCACCACTTCGTTGAGTTTCTTAAATTCGGTTTCGCGACGATCCTGTACGACCGACTGAGCCGTCATCACATGTCGTAACTTGTACAGGAGCTTTTGGCGAGGATCGCTGTCGGGAAACGCTGCCAGACATTCGTCGATCAGTTCGAGCGGATCGGCGGATGCCGAGCCTTCGCGCCTCGGCGGCTGCTGCCCGCCCGCCTCAGGCTGATCCGATTTTCTATGGTCGCTCATGTATATTCCTCCGGCTGGTCTAACTCCGGTCATCCTAACACAGAGGACAACGCCACTGTCGCTGTGGAACCCACCTGCTTAAATGACCGCCAGATCAATTGACCGCCTGCAGCGTCGCCGTCACCTGCAGCCGGCGATTGCCCCGCACATAATCAATCACGACTTGATCGCCGACCTTGTGCTGCTCCATCAGGTCCATTAAATCGTCGATCGTCTCGACTGGTTTGCCGTCCACGCCGACGATAATGTCACCGAGTTCGATACGCCCCCCGGGGGTCTCGCGCGACCCGCGCAATCCCACTCGCTCAGCGGCACTGCTGCGCCCAATCTTCCCGATGATGACCCCATGCACGCCCCAGCGCCGCGCCATGGCGTCGGGCACCAATGAGATGCCCAATCCCGGCCTGATGAGCTTTCCATGCTTGATCAACTCCGGCACTGTCCGGCTGACCGTATCCGCCGGCACGGCAAAGCCAATTCCAGCAAACGCGCCACTCGGACTTACGATTTGCGTGTTCATCCCGATCAAACGGCCCGCACTGTCCAGGAGGGGACCCCCTGAGTTGCCGGGGTTGATGGCGGCATCAGTCTGGATGACACCTTCGATCGTCCGGTTACTCATCGATTTAATGGTGCGACCGAGTGCGCTGACCACACCGGTGGTCAGCGTATGGTCGAGGCCGAAAGGGTTGCCGATCGCCAACACTTTTTGCCCGACGCGCAGCGATTGAGAATTGCCGATGGTAACCGGCTGAAGCGCCGCCTCAGGGGCTTGGATCTGCAGCACCGCGATATCGTGGTCCGGGTCGACGCCCACCACCTTCGCCTTATATTCAACTTGATCAGCCAAGGTCACCGTGATCGCATCGGCGCCGTAAATGACATGGAAGTTGGTCACGATGTGGCCTTGCCGACTCCAGACGAACCCCGTGCCGGATCCTTGCGGCACTTCGAACAGATTGAACGACCAGGGGTCCCGCTGCATCGCCGTATTGGCGATGAACACCACGGATCGCGTCGCCCGCTCGAAGACCGCAATGGTCGCCTGTTCATCCGTACTGAGTTCAGTCGGGCCAGCTGATTGCGCCGTGAGGATTCCGTTCGTGCCGTCGAAGGCAGTGAGCAGTGCCGAGTAGGGGCCACTCAGAAAGAGAGCCGTCATCAGACTGAGGCTGATGCATCGCCCACCGGCCCGCCGGGCTATTGTCCTGCTGAACCTCATCTATTCACCCATGACCTGCAGGACCAGCTCTCGAGTCCGGGCTCTTGTATCGAAATCCAGCACCACGATCTGCTGCCAGGTTCCCAGCGTCATCACTCCGTCGTTGAAGGGAATCGTGAGCGACTGCCCCTGTAGCTGCCCACGCAAGTGACTATGGCCATTGTCTTCCCCCTGGTTGCGGGTATTGTGTTGCCAAGCGGGATTGACGGGAACCAACCGCTCCCACAGGGCTTTCGTATCGGCACGGATACCGGGCTCATCCTCGATGATCAGCACGGATGCCGTCGTGTGTTTGATGAACAGGGTGAGAATTCCGGCCCGTAGCTGAGTCTGCCCAACCGCCTCCTGTACCTGTGGGGTAATATTCTCCACCTGGCAATCGCCCTGCATGTGCACCCGCATCGAAATACTTCTGACAGCCATGCGTTACTCCCCACTGGCCTGGCGTAAAAGCGTACGCTCCCGTCTGGACAATGGCCGCCCCTTCGCCTGCTCCAACACGGTATCGAAGGCACCTTCCGCCGCCAGCGTGCGCAAGGCCCTCACAACGGGGCGACTGAGAATTCCTTCCCCTTGTAATGCGTCCAGATAGGCCAAGGCTTCCGAGAGGTCTTCTCGTCGCCGCGCATAATAATCACGGCCTCGCCGCTGATTGCTATAGGCCTCAAATTGTTCACAGGCCACCAGGATCTCGGCCAGCTGCCGAACCCAGGGCTGCGCGCCCTCCAGCTTTTCCGGATAGTAGTAATACAGCATGATCCGGCCCATCCAAGGCGACCACGTGATGGCCAGATCGCGCAACATCGGACGCACGATACGAAGGCGCCTGGCCAGGCGACGGGCATAGCCCAGACGCATTTCCACCTGCTCGCAAGCCCAGCGGTCCAGGACGATGCCTGAGGCCTCCAGCGATGCCTTATGAAGCGCCACAAACGCCTCGGTCTCCCGTCCATACTTGGTCTGCGGGTGAATGGCTCGCCATTCACGTGGCCTGGTCGGAATGCCCTGCGCGCGGGCCCAGGACCAAATGCGGCCGAAGAGTTGTCGATCGAGCCCGGCACGGCCCAGATCGTGCAGGATACAGGCAATTTGATACTGCTTCACCCTCGTCGGCTCGTGCCCCAATCGTTGCGCCACCGCGGCACACATCCGGGCGGTCCGCAAGGCATGGGGGCAGTCATATCCCTTGATGAGTCGTCCTGGACGACGCGGGTCCGGATAGTCGTAGAGATGCAACAGCTTGGAGACTACTGCGCGAGGCACAAGGAGCGGAGCGGACGTCAGGCGTGTGTGCGACATGCGGTGTGATGAGCCGGCCCCGATGGATTGGCGCGCAGAATATCGTCCGTGAAAAGAACGTGTCAAGCAGTGTGCGTGGATAGGGAGAGGATTTCCTCGCACTGACCGCGGGGCTTTGTTATCCTGAGGCGGAGCAAGGCCGACTAAGAAGGAGGGAACCATGGGCATGACGCGATCCGTGCAGATGCTGGTGGCAAGCGCCTGCATGCTGCTGGCAGAAATCTACGCGCCCATTCACGCTCTCGCCGCCGATCAACTGGCTGACTTGAGCGACAAGGCGGCCGCATTCGTCACCTTGCGGAGCCGGGATAATTTTTCGAGCGAATACCGGTACGATGTGACGGTCCGCAATCATTCCGCGGATCTCTTTGTGGCCGATTCCTTGATCCTCGTCCTGGATCACATCACCAATACCGCCGGACAAGCTCATGAGAACCTGACGGGTGAGTCCCTCTTGACCAGGATGGAAATCATCGGCCAGGACGGCACGACCGATGACGGGAAACCATTTTTTCGCGTCCCCCAAGGATCTGGTCCGGACCTGATCCCAAACAGCGAGAGCCTCCCCGTGACCGTTCGCATCAGGAACCGAGACTATGTCGCCGTCTTCACCCCGACCTTTCGCGTGATGGGCGTGAAACGCGAGCCACCCAAGCAAAAGTCCCCAGCAGCGGCGGCCGCGGCCGCCGCCGCGCCGCACAAAGCG
>JBDTWG010000095.1:0-11110 GCA_040006855.1 Nitrospira sp. | reverse complement strand
CGGAGCTCCAAAAGAAGGCAGGCGCTGCCTCCGCGGAAGCCCGGAAAGACATGCAGAAGGCCATTCAGGATCTTGAAAAAAAGAAAGACGCGGCCAGGAAAAAGCTCGAAGAGGTCAACGAATCAACCAGCTCGGCTTGGAGCACGTTGAAAGACGGTATGACCGCTGCAGTGGAAGATCTGAAAAAAAGTTACCAGGAGGCCGTCTCAAAGCTTCCATAGGCCTGGCCGGGTCGCTTCCCCCTTTCACCGATGAGCCCATCCAAGATTATCGATAGGCATTCTATCCGTCCCCGGCACAAAGACAGGTGTCATATGGCTTCGTCTCTACCACACAGATTGCCCGTCGGTACCCATTCCCCCCTCTCATGCTGTTCATCGAGGGGTGAAATACGATATGGTGGCAGACATAGGCCTGAGTGAAAGGCGACGGAACGATGCCGTTAAAATTTGCCCTCTACCCCGGTTGCGCAGCCAAAGGCGCAACCCCTGAACTCTATCAATCCACCATGGCCGTCATCGGCCGGTTGGGCATCGAGGTGGTCGAACTGGGTGCCTCTTCCTGTTGCGGCGCCGGCGTGATCGGTGAAGCCGATCCCGACCTGGCACTCGCCTTGAACGCCAGGAACTTTGCGCAGGCGGAACGGCTTGGTCTGGATGTCATGACCATCTGCGGCACCTGCCAGGGTGTGATGAGCGCGGCGAACCGGCGCCTGAAAAATGAGCCGGCCACGCTCGATCGGATCAATAAGCTGCTCGCGCAGGAGGGGATCACCTATGGCGGCGGTGTCCAGGTGAAACATCTCCTCTGGATTGCGGTTCGGGATATCGGTCTCACCCGCGTCGCCGAGACGGTCCGATCTCCGTTTCGCGACTTTCGCATCGCCCCGTTCTATGGCTGTTACATGCTGCGGCCATCCTGGGAGCTGGGGTTTGATGATCCCGAAAATCCAACCTCTCTGGAACAGATCATTCGCGCAGTCGGCGGGGAGCCGGTCGCCTATGCGGGCCGGACGAAGTGTTGCGGGTTCCCCATCATCCTTGAAAAGGAGGCCATCGCCGTCGCCATGGCCGGGGCCAATATGAAAGACGCACGGGACCACGGCGCCGACTTCATGGTGACACCCTGTCCGCTCTGCCATATGAGCTTGGATATTTACCAGGAACGGGCCGGACAAGCCGTCAAGACTGCTCTGAACCTGCCGATTCTCCATCTGCCGCAGTTGCTCGGTCTCGCGATGGGAATTCCCGCGCAGGATTTGGGACTCTCGCGCCACCTCATTCCGGTCGACAGCATCGTCACACGTCTTACACGAGAGAAGACTCACAGTAACCCCTTGCCAGCGGAGCCGATGACATGAAGGTGATTGCCCTATCCGATTTTCAGCAATTCAGTCCCGAGAAGATGAAGAAGAACAACCTCTTCCAGACGCCGAGATTTTTCTGCGACATCTATTGCTTCGAACCTGGCCAGGAACAGAAGGGCCACATTCATGGCGAGCAGGATAAGGTCTACCTGGTGCTGGAAGGGCAGGGCACATTTCAGGTCGGGTCAGAGAAGCAGATTCTGGGGCCAGGGCAGGGTACCATGGCCCCAGCCGGCGATGAACATGGAGTCAAGAACCATACAGACGGACGGCTCAAGGTCCTGGTGTTTGTCGCGCCCAACCAAGCCTGAAGCCGGCGGGCACTCACTTTCCACTTAATGGCGCCGTCACGGTGATGGCCCCCGCGAGATCGCCTTCCTTATGCCCTTCCCTGGGGTAGCCGGAGATATCGAGATCACCCTTGGGCTCGCCGTGACAGGATAAACAGTCTTTGGCATAATACAGGGGCATGACCACCCGCAAGGTGCGTCCCTCCTCGGTTAACTCGCTGACATACGCTTCTGCGCGCGGCCGGCCCGCAAGCCACCTCAGCACCGACGCTTCGTATTCATCCGGCTCATTTTTCGGATTTCTCGGCTCGATGGCCGTCTGCTTCAGACGCACGGGGACTGACTTCGAAAACCGAGCTGAGGCCTGGCTGCCATAGGTGGCCGGAATGAAGTTTTTATACCCGAGTCCGCGCTGGTTGATGACGACTTGCGCGTCCCGAATCACCTCCCGGCTGGCCTGTACCAACACGGGCAGGAGTTCCTTGGCTAGCGGCGGAATGGTGATGGAAGCGGGTGCGTGAGGCAACGCGGTCAGATCGATGCCGGTCCTCATCCGGAACTCCTGCCGGAGCTGTTGTTCAAACAGCTCCGGTGTAAACCCCTTTTCGCCTTTGTGAGGATCATCGATCAACGCTTGATTGCGATCGATCACCATACGCCCGGACTCCAGGAGCTTGGCCAGCAATCGCGCCGTCTCTTCCGCTTCTGCCCGCTCCACCGCGCCAACCGTCAATGGTTGAGCCGCCACCAAGAGAACTGTCGCCAACAAGGTGAACACCATGTGCCCAGTCATATTCATCCTCCCATCCAGGCCTTCAATTCCCCGGCTTGATACGGCAGGTCCCCTGCACGTAGTGGGCCGCCATCTTTTCCACATCAAACGGCAGACCCTCCAGTGAAGCCCGTCGCGGGAACGCATACTCCTCGTCGATCCAGCGCTTCCGCATGTCGTGAAGCCGGCCCGACTCGTCCAGATTTAGCAACAGATCGTTGACCAACCACCGCAGTCGATAGCTCTCTTCAGCCAGCGCGACCGCGTAATGTCCCTTCGTGAAAAACAACGGTATGCCATTGTCGCGAGCCAGGAGAGACCAGTCTTTGCGAACCCGTTTGACCATATATTCCAAGACCGGGTGCGCGCCCAGGATCACGTCGATGGGCGGACGCGCCTGCGAGTCCGCATATTCGAAGGCCGCCGGAAGAGAGTCGCAGACGATCAGCCGGCTGGCGCTCAGATTCACCTCGGCATAGTGATGCGCGCTCGTGTCCTCCTGGACTGCTACGGTCACCCCATCCAAGGCATCGCTCCTACCCGACAGTCTGTCGGCATACGGATGAATTGCCTGATCCCGGAGATTTGCCTGCACCCGATCGATCACGTCACGATTCTTCGCCATGCCTCCGATGCCGCCGTCATAAAAATAGGGAATCGAATAGGCGACACCGGCACGATCAGGCGCCGGAATATTGGTCGCGACCGCCGACACGAACCAATCCAGCTGGCCCTCGTTCAGCAATCTGAACAGATCTCTGAATCGCACCAGGTGTAAGACCGGCGACACCTGACGACCACATCGCCGGGATAGTTCATCCGTCATCGCGCGCACGAGTTCGACATCCAGGCCCGTGACGCGAGCCCCCTCGTCAGTCCAAATGGCCGGAAACACGAACGGGCGAAAGGGTTCCATGGCCAAACCGACCTGCACTCGCTCGCGGGTACAGATGGCATCGACCCGATTGCCCGTCACAGGCCAGACCTGCTCGACGGCATCGATCAACAAGCCGCAACCAGGCAAGAACAGACAGAGGACCGCCGTACATGCCAGCCAGCCGCTCGAACGACCCGTTAGAATCGGACGCCCGTTAGGAAGACCCATTGTTGCGCCTGTCCTGCTTCGCCGCGAAAATCCACGCCATATTGCGTGTACTGCACCCCGATATCGACCGACAGACTGCGTGCGACCGGAAACCGCACCCCGACTTGCCCTCCGATCAAATGGCCAGGCGCGTGGTTTCCTGGACCAGGCAGCACGCCTCCGGCAATGAGACCTACGTACGGGACCGCCCGGTCCTCCAAGGGACCGAACAACAGATGCCGGATGATCCGGCTCAAGGGTTTGTGCTTGGGAAAATCCAGAATATCGATGAAGTTGTTCCAGCGGGGATTGAGAAAAACCGAATGCTGATCGGTCCGGAACTCCTGAGTATGGATGCTGAAGTATTGATAGATGGTCCGAACCTCCACGTTGCCATACCGCATCGCGGTGATGCCGACTTGCACGCCGATCTCCCGATCGTCAGGGGCAAAGGTCTGTTGCCGCAGCATCACATCGACATTGAACGGTCGGATTGGAAATTCGAGCACCGCCTCTTGGGCAGACAGAGCAGCGACGGGTAGGAGGGACGCCGCTCCTAGGGCAAACAGGCACCTCCGCAGGCCTGTCCACCTATGGCCCATGACGCCAGTGACCCATATGAGGAATCTTCCGGTAAGCGTTGCCAGTCTGTCAGAATAATCGGAGGGTCGCAAGCGCGCTTCAATGATGTGCCGGGGAGGGGCTTGCGGAAATGCAGGACTTCATGATGTCAACGAGGCACTGGGTACCGGGCATCACAGTCCCTGTCGCAGCCACGCGGAGTTCTTCCGGAGTCACACCACCCTGTGCAACATCTACGAGCACGTGGTCAGGCACGCTCTCCAGATCGACGTGGCTCACGCCGGGAATCTGCGTGAGCGCCGCGCCGATAAACGGGCGTTGAGAGGAACAGTCTGGTCCTGACAAGGAAAGCGCCACGCGCTCCTGCGAGGTTTCTGCAGCGACTGGGCTCAGCAGGCTTCCGAAGGTCAGGAGGATGCAGTAGAAACTCAGCACAGGATATCGCATAGACATCTCCCAACAGCCACAACCCCGGTGCACATCTATTTCTCACGATGATTTTCCGTACATCCAGCCGGCCCGGATGGGCCGGCTGGACATATGACTGTTAAGGCTCCTTCACTCCGCTGATTCCCGTCTGCGGCGTCTTCAATTCCCAGGGCACCATCGGCATCAATGGCGCCGGCTTCGCATCCGGTCCTGCCAGCAGGACCGCAATAGCTCCGCGCAACGCACCCGTCAGTGAATGGGTGACGATCGGATAGGCCCCGGCGGATTCCACGACAACATCGAAGGTCGCCGCGCTGCCCGGTCCGACCACGTAGGTCTGGACGCCCTTCAAGTTATTGGCGGGATTACCGCTCTCATACACATTGTCCCAAATCTCACCGATGGGGTGAAGTGCGGAAAATTCATTGGGCCCGGCATTGACGAAATAGATGCGCACCCGCTCGCCTGGCTTGGCATCAAGCTTGCCCCCGCCGGTCACGAATGGGTGGTATTTGAAGATACCGCCATTGAAAAACATGCCGTCGAATTTGCGATCGAACATGGCCTGCACATCATTCGGATTCTTGAAATACTCGGACTGCACGAGGACATACTCCCGATCCGCCTTCGGCCACACTTTGGCATCTTTCGGATCGACGATGACGGCCCCGAACATGCCGCGCGCCACGTGCTGGATCATGGGAGGCGCGCCGCAGTGGTAGAAGAATACCCCCGGCTTCTTGGCGACGAACGTGAAACTGATGGATTCGCCTGTATTGACGGCGCGATAATTCTTCAAGAAATCAATCTCTGCGGCATGGAAGTCCATCGCATGCGGATTCTTGTTCGTGGCAGGATTCGTTAAGGTGAAATTGACGGTATCACCTTCCGTCACTCGCACGACTGGACCTGGAAACTGTCCGTTAAATGTCCACGCGGCATACTTCTCACCGCCGCCGTCGATGACGATGTCCGTCTCCACGGCTGTCATCTGGATATCGTGGGTCTTGGCCTGAACGGGCCAGGCCATGGTGGCCATTACCCCTAATGCCATCCCGAGTATCGACGCCGTCTTGCACCGACCACGTCCGTGATTGTGCTGCCTTGTCTGCTCTTGCATTCCTGCCTCCTATAATTCGATTGACTCACTCTGCGCCTGTACAGGTACGTCTCCGGGTGTCGCATTCGTAGCGCTCGAACACGCTCTGTATGCTTGCACCATACGCAGGGCGACAGCAATAAAACATGACAAATGTCATGTTTTTAAAAATAGTCTCTCTGTCGTGGAAATAATTACGTGGAAGCGAGCTGCTTGAGCCGGGAAAGGTCGCGAATGACGAGGCGGGCGGCGGTGCCGGAAACCAGCCGATCTCTTTTGAAACGCGCCATGATCCGAATGGCCGTTTCCGTCGTCACCCCCACCATATTGGCCATATCCTGGCGCGTGAGCCGAACAGACAACCGGATTCCATTGGAGTCCTGCACGCCGCTGCGCTCGGCCAAACTCACCAATAGGGAGGCCAGTCGTTGGTCTGCGCTGTCCAGCGCAAGAACCTTGGCTTTCTCCTGCGCTTCATTCAGACGGTTGCCGAGATAACGGATCACTTCCATCGCGGCATCGGGATTTGCCCGCAGCATCTTGAAGTAGGCCTCTTTCTTCATCCGTAGCACACTGACGTCGCCCATCGGCTGCGCCGTTCCCGGATGAGACGCCCCATCAAAGGCCGAGGCATCACAACAAAAGAGATCGCCCGGCATGAGTACCTTCAGCGTACATTCCTTCCCGTCGAGGGAAGATTTGACACACTTGACGGACCCTTCCTTGACGATATGGAAGTATTCGGTGGGGTCACCTTCGCGGAAGATGTACTGGCCCTTCCCGTAGCGGGTTTCCGTCATCTCGCCCAGGACCTGTTGACGATCCTGGGCGCTGAGAATTTTGAGGAGGGGAATCTGATTCAGTCCCAGAGGGAACCCGGCGTTGGGCTGATCAGCGGAGGATGGTTTTAACGGCTTCGACAATGGAGCGTACTCCGATTCCGAAATGATCGACGAGTTCCTCCGGCTTTCCGCTACGCGGAATTTCACGTACGGCCAGCTTCTGAACCCGTACGCCCTCTAACGCGAGCGCACTCAGGACAACGTCGCCGATCCCACCATGGGCGTAATGATCCTCAACCGTCAAAAAGCGCCCGCCCGTCGCTCGTGCACAGGCGATGAGCGTCTCCCTATCAACCGGCACGATGCTGTACAGGTCTACCACGCGCGTCGCAATCCCGGCCGCCTTTAGCTGGTCGTGCGCCTTCAGCGCTTCGAACAGGGTGACGCCTGCCGCGACAATCGTCAACTGATCGTCGGCGCTCTGACGAACAACCTTCGACCCGCCGATGCGAAAGGTCTCGTCGGGGCCATAAATCACTGCCGTCTTCGGACGCCCGGCGCGGAGATAGACCATTCCCTTGTGGGCCGCGGCGGTTTCGACCAATTTGTACATCGAGACGGCATCCGAGGGGTAGAGCACCGTCACCCCCGGTTGCGTCGACATCATGGCTAGATCTTCCAGGCCCATCTGTGACGGACCGTCCTCACCGATACTGACGCCGACGTGCGTGCCGACCAACTTGATGTTCGATTGGCTGATCGCCGCCATACGAATAAAATCATAGGCACGCGTGAAGAACGCGGCAAAAGTGGCGACAAAAGGAATTTTTCCACAGGCGGCGATGCCGGCCGCGGCGCCCAACATATTTTGTTCGGCGATAAAGTTTTCGAGGAAGCGATCGGGGAAGCGCTTGCCGAACTTGTCACTGTAGGTGGAATTCTTCACGTCCGCATCGAGGGCGACCACGAGTGGATTCGCCTCTCCGAGCGCCAATAACGCGGCACCAAAGGCTTCGCGAGTTGCCGCTGAGTCCCCCAGCTTGTAGGGTGGAGGCGCCATCGTACCCTTGGAGGTGGCGGAAGCTTTGCCTGTGGTAGGCAGCTTGATGTGAGGCTGAGCCGACGTGGGCTTCAGCTGGCGCGTCAATTCATCAAGGGCCTTCTGAGTCTCTTCCCCCTTCTTCAACGGCTTTCCGTGCCAGTCCGGAAGATTTTCAATGAAGGAAATGCCGTGCCCCTTAAAAGTCTTCGCCAGCAGGACCGTCGGCCGGCCTTTGGTTCGTCCCGCCTCTTCGAACGCCGCCACAAGTGCGCCGACATCATGCCCATCCACTACAATGGCATGCCAGCCGAATCCAGCCCAACGGGCGCGATAGGCTTCCATATCATGTTGCAGCATGGTGGGGTCGCTTTGGCCCAATCGATTGATGTCGATGATCGCGCAGAGGTTATCCAAACCGGCGTGGCGGGCCACTTCAGCCGCTTCCCACACCGAGCCTTCCGCGGATTCACCGTCGCCCATCAAGACATAAGTTCGGTAGTCCGTCTTATCGATTGACTTGGCATTAAAGGCGAGGCCGACTCCGGCGGGCAGCCCTTGCCCCAGCGACCCGGTCGCCATGTCGACGAACGAAAGGCGCGGAGTCGGATGGCCTTCGAGATCGGAGGTCAGGGTACGAAGTTTGAGCAACTCCGACTTTGGAAACAGTCCGGCCTCTGCCCACGCCGCGTAGAGCAAGGGCGCCGCGTGGCCTTTTGAGAGGACAAATCGATCGCTGTTGAGCAACTTGGGATTCTTCGGATCGTACCGCATCACCGAAAAAAACAAGACCGCGACGATGTCCGCAGCTGAGCAACAGCTGGACGGGTGACCGCTCCCGGCCTCGCTCGTCGCCTTCACACTGTCGATGCGAAGTTGTGTGGCTGTATTGGATAGAACGGTCAGGAGCTCAGGCGTGGCTGCAGTGGCGGTCGAGGAAGTCATGCGCGATCCTTTCAGGGTCGGAACTGATGATGGTGAATGACGAGTGGAAGAGACCGGCTCTCACTCGCATGAAGCTAACAAAAGGCATGCGGGGAGTCAATGAAGGCCTGCATCCGATTTGCCCGCCGGAGGATCCTGCGATTCTTGACACGGTGGGGGCAACTCGTTAAGATCCACTCGCCTTTAATGCTCATCCTGTGAGGTGGGTAAGGAGCTCATGATCATGGTGCACGGCAGCAAGCCGTCGGACAGTCAGGACCTTCTCATCCAAATCGGTGGGAAGGTTTTTTTATGTCTTCAGCCGAGAGATCGACCATGACGAACCAGCCCAGCGCAAGCAAACGAGAGGAACGGGTCGTGATGGACGCCGGCGATGTCGCGCGCGCCTTGACCCGCATCGCTCACGAAATTTTGGAACGCAACAAGGGCATCAAGGATCTGGCATTAGTGGGCATTCGGACAGGCGGTGTGCACCTGGCCCATCGGCTCGTGCGCCGCATCCATGATATTGAAGGCACTCAAATCCCCATCGGGGAACTCGATATCACCCTGTATCGGGACGATCTCTCTCTGCGGAAGGACCAACCGATCCTCCGGAGGACGTCGGTGCCGTTCAAGATCTCCGATCTCAAGGTGGTCCTGGTCGATGACGTGCTCTTCACCGGACGGACGATACGCGCCGCGATGGATAGCTTGATCGATCTGGGACGGCCGGCGGAAATTCAGCTGGCGGTGCTGGTCGATCGCGGCCATCGACAGCTGCCGATCAAGGCGAACTATATTGGAAAAAATATTCCCACATCACGCGAGGAAGCCATCCACGTCTCTCTTGAAGAGAACGGGGAAGAAGACCGCGTCGTGATTCTCAAGGCGTAATCGGAGACGTTGTCGTGGGGCTCAAGCGGAAAGACCTGCTCAGTTTGACCGTTCTGTCGGCGGCCGACATCACATTGATCCTGGACACAGCGGACTCTTTCAAGGAAGTGTCCGGGCGAGAGATCAAAAAGGTGCCGGCGTTGCGGGGCAAGACGGTGGTGAACCTCTTCTTCGAACCCAGCACGAGAACGAGAACGTCTTTTGAGTTGGCCGCCAAACGATTGAGTGCCGATGTCATCAATTTTTCTCCCTCCTCCAGCAGTGTCGTGAAGGGCGAAACGTTATTGGACACGGCCCGCAATATCGAAGCCATGCAGGCAGACATCATCGTGCTGCGGCACCCCTCCGCCGGGGCGGCGGAGACCCTTGCGCGTGGCGTCAAATCATCCGTCATTAATGCCGGCGACGGCTGGCATGAACATCCCACACAGGCCTTGCTGGACCTTTACACGATCCGCGGTAGGGGGATGGGGTTCGCTGGCCTTCGCGTGGCGATTGTCGGCGATGTGGCCCATAGCCGCGTGGCCCGTTCGAACATTTTTGCCTTGACGAAACTCGGAGCGGAGGTGCGGGTGGTGGGGCCTCCGACCATGATTCCCTTGCACATCGACCAGCTCGGCGTGCGGGTGTACCATAACCTGGACGAAGCCCTTCGAGGTGTCCATGTGATCATGATGTTGCGGCTCCAACTGGAGCGGCAGGGTCGGGCCCTGTTTCCGACGATCCGTGAATATGCGCGACAGTACGGATTGACGAGTGAACGGGTGAAACTCGCCGAGCCGGACGCTATCGTCATGCATCCCGGTCCGATCAATCGAGGCGTCGAAATCGCCCCGGATGTGGCAGACAGTATTTCGTCCGTCATTCTGGACCAGGTGGCCAACGGCGTCGCAGTCCGCATGGGCATTCTCTACCTCATGTCCGGTTCGGGATGAAACGGCTACATGAGTGTTCCCTTTCTCCATTACATTTTTTCTCTAATGAGTAACCGATGACCATACTGATTCAAGGCGGGCATGTGATCGACCCAGGACGTTTCAATGGCCTAGCGGATGTCCTGATCGAAGACGGGAAAATTTCCGCGGTTGGGCCGACCCTCGCGGCGCCGGCCGGCGCTATGGTGATTCAAGCGGCCGGGCAGCTCGTCCTGCCCGGCTTTGTTGATCTCCACGTGCACTTTCGCGAGCCAGGTTTTGAATACAAAGAAACTATCCAGTCGGGGACCGCAGCCGCTGTCGCAGGGGGATTTACCACGGTCTGCGCCATGCCCAATACGAACCCCGTGAACGACAATCAGTCGGTCACTGAATTCATGATCGATCGGGCGCGAGCTGCCGGCAACGCCCATCTGTATCCGATCGGCGCCATCACCAAGGGATCGGAAGGCAAAGAGCTGGCGGAAATCGGAGATCTGCGCCGCGCCGGTTGTGTCGCCATTTCCGACGACGGAAAACCGGTCATGAATAGTCTCGTGATGCGACGGGCCATGGAATATGCGCGCGCCTTCGATGTGCCGGTCGTCGATCATTGCGAAGATTTGCACCTCTCAGAGGGTGGCTGCATGAATGAAGGCTTGCTCTCGACCGAGCTCGGCTTGCCTGGGATTCCCTCGGCGGCCGAGGATGTGATGGTGGCGCGCAATGTCTCGCTTGCCGAACTCACTGGAGCCCGGCTGCACCTCGCACACATCAGCACCGCTGGTTCGGTACGTATGGTGCGGGAGGCGAAATCACGCGGGCTCAAGGTTACGGCTGAAGCCTGTCCGCACCATTTCACCCTCACCGAGGAGCTGACACGCGGATACAACACCCACGCAAAAATGAATCCTCCATTGAGGACCTGGCAA
>JBDTWG010000094.1:0-11127 GCA_040006855.1 Nitrospira sp. | reverse complement strand
GAAGGGACCATCGAGCAAAATCGAGGACAACAGGTCGCCGCCCATACCTACCTCAATCCCTCCATCAGCGCCAATAGCGGACGAGGCAGGCAGAGAGATCAGGGGGCGTTCGATGCGGGAGTGCGGGAGTCGCTCACTGAGTTCAACCTGACCGTCGGGCAGCCGATTGAGTGGCCGTCGAAACGCGCGGCTCGCCAACGTGCTACAGAGGCCGGCGTGGCGAGCGCCTCGGCCGGCCTGGCAGAAACCCGCTTGAATTTGGTCGCCGACGTCAAGGTCGCATTCTACGACTTACTCTTGGCCCAGCGTACACTGATCCTCGCGCAACAAAATCTGGCCACCGTAGAAGATGTGGACAAGGCCGTGCGGACCAGGGTGCGTCTGGGAGAGAGTCCGCAATTCGAGGCCATTCGATCCGGGGTGGAAGTGCTCAAGGCCAACCAATCGGTGACCAGAGCGGCCAATCGAGTGCGCGTAAATCGCGTGATGCTCGATACCCTGACTGCCGGCTCGCTCGGCCCCACATATGCCATCGATGGTCAGCTTCACCGTGTTGGCCCCGGCTTCGGCATCGACATTTTGACTGAACGTGCGCTTACCCAGCATCCGACCATCCTGCGTTTAACCAAATTCGTCGAACAGGCCGACCAGAGCTTGGAATTCGAACGTCAAGCCCGGGTTCCGAACATTACCATCGGAGGCAGCTACTGGCGGGAAATCGGTCGAGAAGCGTTTACCGGTGGCGTCTCGTTCCCGACTCCTGTGTGGGATAGGCGGCAGGGAGAGATCATATCGGCCTTCGGGAGCAAACGGAAGGGCGAGGCAGAATATCTCCGTGCGCGGAATGAATTGATCCGGAACGTCAGCCAACATTTTCAAGATGCGAAAACCACCGCGGATATGATCGAGGTGTATGAGAAAGGGCTGCTGAAACAGGCCGATGAAGCGCTGCGGATAGCAAAATTCAGCTTCCAGCAAGGCGCCTCCAGCCTCATCGAGGTTCTCGACGCGCAACGTGTACAGCGCCAAATTTTGTTAGACTATGCTCAGGCCCAATTCGATCTCTCGATGTCGTTGGCGCTCTTGGAACGCGCTGTGGGAGGCGCAATATAATGTCCCACCCTCAATCCATCTTTTTGCAGGCAGTAGCATTCCGGCCCAGATCTCCTTGGACATCCGCCGCACCAGTTCTCCTCGGCGTGCTCGTCCTACAGGCCGCTCTCGGTTGCGAGGGGCCGCCCCCCAACGCCAGAGGAGCCAATCCGCCTGCCCCATCTTCTGACAGCAGCCTCGTTCGCTTGACGGTTGAGGAGGTCAAGACGGCCGGAATCGTCGTACAACCCGTCGCGCGCGCGGAATTTCGGACCACGCGTGATTTTCCCGGCACCGTCGAGCCGAATGAACATGCCCTGGCGGAAATCACCACGCTGGTCCGCGGTCGAGTGATCGACGTGTATGCCGACCTCGGCAGGGAAGTGAAGTCCGGCGCCCTTCTGGCGCTCCTGTATAGCAGCGAACTGGGAATGGCTCAGTCGGCCTACCTGAAGGCGACGGCCAAACTGAACGTTGCCGACCGGGCCTTTCGTCGAGCAGAGCTACTCCTAAAAGAAAAAGTCATCGGGCTGGCTGAATCACAACGGCGCGAAGGGGAAATGCTCAGCCTCCGCGCCGAAAGACAGGAAGCGAAGGATCGGCTGCTTCTTTTGGGCCTCACGGCCGAAGACTTACGAAATCTGGATCGCAATCACACGATTCGCTCCCATGTTCCAGTCCTGGCTCCCTTCGACGGTCGGGTGATCGCCCGCAATTTGACCAAGGGCGAAGTCGTGGAGACAACGGAAAAACTCTTCGTGGTCGCCGATCTCTCGGATGTATGGGTGACGGCCGTCATTCCCGAAAAAGATATCCCCTATATTCGTCCCGATCTCACGGGGGCAGGCCAGTCGGTAGAGGTGCATGTAGCCGCCTACCCTGATCAGATCTTTCAAGGACGCATTACCTATGTCGGCGACGTGCTCGATCCCGCCACCCGCACCATGCGTTTGCGGCTGGAATTACCGAATCCCGAGCGCAAACTCAAACCCGCGATGTACGCATCGGTCCGGGTCTATTCCGAACCGGAACCGAATGTGCTGCTCATTCCCGAAGCCGCCGTGCAACGCGACCGCGACCGGCACTTTGTGTTTGTCCAACGCGACGGTGCCGTGTTTGAAGCGCGCGATGTCAAACTGGGCAATTCCAATGGTCGTGACATCAAGGTCCTGGATGGACTGTTGGAAGGAGAATCGATTGTGACGAAGGGATCTTTTGTGCTGAAGTCCGAACTGCTCCGGGAACAGATCTAGCCTGATGTTATCCTCTTTTCTGGCCTTCGCTCTCCGCCAACGGGTCTTAGTCGTCGTCATGGCGTGCATCCTCACCGCCGGCGGGATCTATGCCTTCCGTACGATTGCCATCGATGCTTTCCCGGACGTCACTACGGTGCTGGTCCAGGTCGTGACCAAAGTTCCCGGGATGTCTCCGGCTGAGGTCGAACGTTTCGTCACGTTCCCCATGGAGCTGCAGCTCATGGGCGCGCCGGGTCTGACGGATATCCGCTCGTTCTCAAAAGTCGGCCTGTCGATGATCACGGTCGTCTTCAAAGATGATATCGATATCTATCTGGCTCGGCAAGTCGTGCTCGAACGTGTGCTTGAAGTCCAAGAGCTGTTGCCGCCCGGATCAGTATCGCAATTGGTGCCCAACACGACCGGATTGGGAGAGGTCTATCAATTCTATCTGGAGGGGCCCCACGACAACGACAAAGACTTTGTCATGACCGATACGGACCTGATGGAACGGCGGACGCTGGAGGACTGGGTGATCCGGCCGCTGCTCAAGGGGCTGCCCGACGTCGTGGATGTCAATTCGCTGGGCGGGTTTGTCAAGCAGTACCAGGTGCTGGTCGAGCCAGATCTGTTGCGGAAATATGGCCTGGCACTCCACGATGTCTTCGATGCCGTCGCTCAGAACAATGCCAATGCCGGCGGAAATATTCTTGAGAAGGATGACGAAAAGTATGTGATTCGCGGCGTCGGCTTGATTAAGACGTTGGAAGATATCGAGCACATCGTCGTCAAGCAAGTTGGCGGCACGCCGGTGTACGTTCGGGATGTGGCGGAAGTCCGGATCGGGCACGCCGTCCGGCATGGCGCCGCCGTGCTGAACGGAAAACACGAAGTGGTCACCGGCATCGTGCTGATGCTACGTGGAGGGAATGCCCGTGAGGTCGTGCAGTCTATTAAGGACAAAGTAGACGAGATTCATGGGAAACGCCTCCTGCCCGACGGGTTGCGCATCATCCCCTTCTACGACCGGATCGAACTGATTACGGCGGCGCTTGACACCGTCTACAAAGCGCTGCTCGAAGGCATTGTCCTGGTGGTCGTGATCCTCTTTCTGTTCCTTGGAAACGTGCGCAGCGCCCTCATCGTGACCGCCACCTTGATCGTGACGCCACTGGTCACCTTCATCATCATGGATCAAATCGGACTGACGGCGAATCTCATGTCGCTCGGTGGATTGGTGATCGCGATCGGGATGATGGTCGATGGCTCGGTCGTGGTGGTGGAGAATGTCTATCGGCACCTGGCCGAGCAACGGGATGATCGTTTCAACAAAACCGAGGTCATCCTGCATGCGGTCACCGAAGTCGGACAACCGGTGATTTTCGGCATCCTGATCATTATTCTCGTCTTCCTGCCGATTTTGACACTACAGGGCATGGAAGGAAAAATGTTTCAGCCGCTGGCAAATACGATCATCATCGCGCTCGTCGTGTCGTTGGTGCTGTCGCTCACATTATCTCCTGTCCTCTGCGCCATGGCGTTGAAGCGCGGAACCGAAGAGGACACGTTCTTGCTCCGCTGGGCCAAACAGGTTTACCTCCCTACGTTGCAGTGGGCGATGGGCCATCGCATCACGGTGCTGGCGATAGCGCTCGGGCTTCTGGGAGCCAGCCTGTCGCTCTTTCCATTCCTGGGAGGAGAGTTTATCCCGATCCTCAACGAAGGATCGATCTCGCCCCAGACCATTCGCTATCCAAGCATTGCGCTGGACAAATCGATCGAGATTGAAAAGGAAATGCAGCGTGCCGTGCTGGAGTTTCCCGAGGTGCGCATGGTGGTGTCTAAGATCGGCCGCTCGGAAATGGGAAACGACCCTCAGGAGCCGAACGCCAGCGATCCGACCGTGAGCCTCTATCCAATGGACCAATGGACCACCGCGAAAACAAAATCGGGGCTCGACGATGCCATCCGCAAGCGGATTGAAAAAGTCCCAGGGGCAAATTTCCTGCTGAGCCAGCCGATCCAACAACGCGTGGATGAATTGTTATCAGGGGTCCGGTCGGAAGCGACCATAAAAATCCTAGGGGACGATTTGGACGTGTTGAGAAATACGGCGGAAAAGATTCAGGCGATCATGGCCTCGGTCAGGGGCGTGGGCGATGTGCGTGTCGAGCAACTCTTCGGCCAGACCTACCTGACCATCGACATCGATCGTGGCAAGATCTCGCGATACGGAATCAACGTGGCCCATATTCAGGAAATTATTACGACGGCGATCGGACAGGAGGCAGCAACCCGCGTCTACGAGGGAAATAAGCGGTTCGATTTAACGTTGCGCTATCCTGAAAAATACAGAAACAGTGTCGAAACGATCAAAAACATTCTGCTGACGACGCCCACCGGCGCCCTCATTCCGCTCGGCGATCTGGCCACGGTCGAGCTCCGTGAGGGCCCATCACTGATCAGCCGCGAGGGACTGCAACGCCGCATCTATGTCGGGTTCAACACCCTTGGTCGGGACATCGAAAGCGTCGTCGCAGAGGCCCAGGACAAAATTGCGAAGCAGATCCATCTGCCGGCCGGCTATCATTTTGTGTGGGGAGGGTCTTTTGAGAACATGCAGCGAGCGATGGCACGCCTGAAAATCATCCTGCCGATCACGATCGGTTTGATTTTCATCCTGTTGTTTGCCTCGTTCAACTCCGTCCGCCATGCGGCGCTGATCATTATGAACCTGCCCTTCGCGATGATCGGTGGAATCGTGGCCCTTTGGCTGACAGGAGAATATCTCAGCGTGCCGGCCTCCGTGGGATTCATCAATTTGTTCGGTGTGGCAGTGCTCAACGGAATTGTGCTGGTCTCCTACTTCAACAAGCTGCGTGAAGACGGCCTTCAGTGCGACGAGGCGATCATCAAAGGTTGCACACTTCGACTCAGACCGGTCCTCATGACCGCTTTGGTAGCCCTCCTCGGTTTGATGCCGCTGGCGTTCGCCCATGGGATCGGATCGGAAGTGCAACGTCCCCTCGCCGTCGTCGTCATCGGCGGGCTCGTCAGTTCCACTCTCCTTACCCTCATCGTTTTGCCTGTGCTCTATCGATGGCTTGATCGTCCCGACAAACCGGCCACGCGCGAGGTTCACCCCGCCATCTGACCACCTGCCGTACGAGGAACATGCGTCAGCGAGCATTCCGCTCTCGCCTCTGCCGTCCATCCCTAGTGAAATGCCGAGGTTTCTCTGGGGAACGTATCGTGTACTATGCCCAACGTAGACAACTATCGATCACCGCTACGATGGATCTCGTCGTTGGAGTCCCCCCAAGTCTCACGCCACGAATTCTAAGGAGTCTGAATCAATGGCGTGGACGCTTCTGTTAGTGGCCGGGCTGCTTGAAATTTGTTGGGCTATCGGTCTGAAGTATTCAGAAGGATTCACTCGGCTCTGGCCGACGATCGGGACCGTCCTAGCTATGGGAGCGAGTTTCGTTTGTCTCGCTCAAGCCTTGAAAACCATCCCCGTGGGCACGGGATACGCGGTATGGACAGGTATCGGTGCAGCCGGCACCGCCGTGCTCAGCATGGTGCTCTTCGCGGAATCCGCCTCGCCCATCAAAGTCGTTTCCCTTATGTGTATCGTCCTGGGCATCATCGGGCTCAAGAGCAGCTCATGAACGATTGTGCCCGTTAACCCAGGCCAAAGGTTCACGCCGCTGAATGCTGCCGTTACCGCCATCCGATTCAAGCAGCTCATCGTTGCTGCGTTTTCCGAACCGCCAGACCATGCCACGCCGTGAATGGCGAGTGGGCGAATGGCTCTTGTTCATCCCCATGGGCACTGCCGGCTTGTTCCTCATATATGGCCATGCGTGGTTAAGCGATCTCTCGAATCCGGTTCGGTTGGGCGCCATTCTCGGATGGCTCCTGGCCGTCATCATCCTCTCCGCCTTCGCCGTGCTTCGCCATGCCGAGGTACTTGCCGCACGGCTCGGCGAACCGATGGGAACCGTCATCCTGACCTTGTCCGTCACCGGTATCGAGGTGATGATGATCGCCGCCTTCATGTATACCGGCTCGGGCAATGCAGCCTTGGCGCGGGACGCCATGTTTGCGGTGGTGATGATCGTCCTGAACGGCATGGTCGGTCTCTCATTGCTGCT
Organism: Nitrospira sp.; assembly: GCA_040006855.1. GTDB lineage: Bacteria > Nitrospirota > Nitrospiria > Nitrospirales > Nitrospiraceae > Nitrospira_A. Next base: position 4,643 of record JBDTWG010000094.1, on the reverse strand, counting down.
CGGCGGATTGCGCTATCACGAACAGACCTACAATTTGCAAGGAGCCAATGCCTTCCTCGCGGTCATCGTTCCGTTGGCGGTCTTAGGGCTGGTGATGCCAAACTACACGATCTCCTCGCCTGGTCCTACCTATTCCGCCCATCAATCTATCTTTCTCATCGTCATGTCCTTGGGGTTGTATGGGGTCTTCCTCGCAATCCAGAATCTTCGCCATCGCGATTACTTTGTCGCGCCCCGCAGTCAGGGAAAACGCACAGCCGTCTTGCTTCACCTCCATGAACCGTCCCCCGGCGACCCCGTCTGGTATCACACCATCCTCTTGATCGCATACCTCCTTCCCCTTGTGGTGCTCTCTGAACACGTGGCCACGCCCATCGATTACACGCTCCATCTATGGAATGCTCCACTCGCACTGGGCGGAGTACTCGTGGCTGTCCTCGTGTTGGCACCTGAATCCCTGGGAGCGGTCCGCGCCGCCTTAGCCAATCAATTACAACGCTCGGTCAATATTCTTCTGGGATCGGTCCTCGCGAGTATCAGCCTCACCATTCCAGCCGTACTGGCCATCGGGTTCTTCACTGAGACGACGATCATCCTCGGCTTGGACACCGTCGATACCATCTTACTGGTCTTGACCTTCCTGATCAGCATGTTGACGTTTACCATTCGACGCACCAACGTGCTTCTCGGTGCCGTCCACCTGCTCCTGTTTCTGGCCTATCTCATGCTGATTTTTGAGAAGTAATTGGTCCGGACACCTGAGTCCGCGCCACGCCATCCTTCGCCTTGTTCACCACTCCGTTCTGCCCAACATCCCCTCGCTGCTCTATCAGTCACGGAGTTGATTTGCACAGCGCCTCCTCCTAAGATGTGCTCGAATTGGCGTGATCCATCCATGCCCCATGGGGCGAATCCCTCACACGACTCCATCGAGTGAGATGACGACTTCGCTTGTGGATATCTTCGGTCGGTGCTGAGAACCTGATCATACCTATGGCAGATCGGCATTGATCGCCCTGGACAAATTTATGCACAGAGATCGACTGGTTTCAGACCTGCCTAGCATGCGAAAATTACCGCATAAGACCTGACCACGGAAACAGGCGTGCGGGTTCGGATGGGGACATGACTAGTCACCTCGCGCCGAGTGATAAGGTTCTACGGTTCTCGACTGAGCAAGGTCGGGACGAGCACCGCTGCGGTAAGGGAATTTAAGGATTGCCGAGGGATACGAGGATGTCGGGAAGCCAACACAAGGCCTTTACCGTTCTGCTTGTCGAGGACGATGCAGGGGACGTGGACATGTTCTTGCGGACCGTAGAGCACGAGTTGCCGCGCCATGAAGACGAACAGGTCGATGTGGTCATCAACGCGACTGCGGAGGGCGCGCTCGAACGCCTGCAGCAACAACCGATTGATTTGATCATTGCCGATGTTCGCCTGCCGGGCATGAGTGGGATTGAGCTCCTGCGACGGGTTCAAGACCTCAACCGGCGCATCCCGGTCATTATCGTCAGCTGGATCAATGCCATCGACACTGTCATTGACGCCATGCGTCACGGGGCGTTTGACTACATCGTCAAGCCTTACGACACTATGGACCTGGCCGCGCGCATTCATCGGGCCATGCGCATGTCAGAAATTCTCTCTCAGGGCTCCCCCGATGAGGCCGCCGCCCCTCGTATCCCCTTCAAGAATTTGGTGGGTGTGAGCGCCCCTATTAGAAACGTCATGGCCATGATCGAAGCCATCGCCCGGGTGCCCTCGACGACACTGATTATCGGTGAAACGGGAACGGGTAAGGAGTTGATCGCGAAGGCGATTCACGAGCGAAGCCTCGATTGCGATGGACCGTTTCAAGTCGTCGACTGCACCACCTTTTCGGAAGGCACGGTTGAGAGCGAACTGTTCGGCCACGTTCGCGGCGCGTTCACCGGCGCGGTTGCTGATAAGACCGGGTTGATCGAATCTGGAAGCCACGGCACCGTCTTTCTCGATGAAATCGGTGACCTACCAGCCAGTCTCCAGGCCAAACTGTTGCGTGTCCTGGAAGCCGGCGAGGTGCGTGCCGTAGGGAGCACGCAGCAGCGGAAAGTCAACGTACGCTTTATCGCAGCCACGAATCAGGACCTGGCGGAAAAGGTCAAACGGAACGAGTTCCGAAAAGACCTCTTCTTTCGGCTCAATGTCATGGTAATCCGCGTACCTCCCCTGCGTGAACGAACGGAAGATATTCCCGTGCTCGCGCGCCACTTCATGACCCGCTATGCCAAGGAATTTACGAAACGGGTGGAGGATCTCCATCCGTCGGCAGTCACCGAACTGGTTGCCTATCCTTGGCCGGGGAATGTCCGGGAACTGCGGAATGTAATGGAACGGGCTGTGATGCTGGCCAAAAGTGATCGCATCGGTATCGCGGATGTGGCCGGCCTGCTGGCCGTGCCCGACGAGCGGCAACGGGAAGCGTCCGATGAGGACTACCTTCACCTGCCATACGCAAAGGCCAAGGAACAGGTCCTTGAGACCTTCAACCGACGATATATTTCAACCAAACTGACGATCCATCAGGGCAATGTCACCCACGCCGCCCAGGACGCCGGACTGCCGCGTTCGTACTTTCATGAAATCATGCGCCGCTATACCAAAGAAGAAAAATAGCAGTGTCAGCAAAGAATGACAGTTTTCATTGCCCACACCACGCAAGTCATTACTTTCATTCATCTTTATTTAAACATACGCAACGTCTGCCTTTACAGACACAATTTATTCCTTATGTATCATACTGTTGCGATAATTTTCCATGACCGTAGTCAGCAGTTGCTGACCCCCTCACTTTCGTCACATCCCAACTCTCCTACCCTCACTTTGAACGCATTCATAATGCATTGTTTTCATTGTTGTTAGCCAGATTATTCGGCGACATATTTCCAGCATTTCATTCGCCTCCCACGGCATGCGACTTGTAATACTCCAACCGCGTGAGCGAATGTCCGCTCACATATTTCGAATTGCGAGGGGCGAATGTTTCCAATTCGACACAGTGAAAGGGGGTACACCAGACAAGATTGCATCCTAGGCACTGCAGTGAGGTTGTACGAACAGGTGCATGAGGGACTCATGTGCCTCACAAGGAGGTAGCTATTATGCAGGTTTCCGTTTCACGGAGACAGTTTCTCAAAATCTCGGCGGGTACCGTTGCGGCCGTGGCCGTGGCGGACAAAGTCCTCGCGTTGACCGCGCTGCAGCCGGTCATCGAGGTTGGGAACCCGCTGGGTGAGTACCCGGATCGGTCCTGGGAGCGTGTCTATCACGACCAGTATCGGTACGACTCATCCTTCACGTGGTGCTGCTCACCGAACGACACCCATGGCTGTCGTATTCGTGCCTTCGTCCGAAACGGCGTCGTCATGCGCGTCGAGCAGAACTATGACCACCAAACCTATGAAGATCTTTACGGCAACCGCGGCACATTCGCGCATAACCCACGCATGTGCTTGAAAGGGTTCACCTTCCATCGTCGCGTGTACGGTCCCTATCGGTTGAAGGGTCCCTTGATGCGGAAGGGCTGGAAAGAGTGGATGGATGCCGGCTCTCCCGAGCTGACGCCCGATGTGAAGCGCAAGTACAAATTCGACAGCCGCTTCCTCGACGACCTCAACCGGGTCTCGTGGGATACGGCCTTCACCTATGTCGCCAAGGGCGCTGTTCTTATCGCGACCCGCTACAGCGGTGAAGCCGGTGCCCGTCGTCTCCGCGAGCAGGGCTACGCTCCGGAAATGATCGAGATGATGAAGGGCGCGGGCGTGCGATGCTTCAAGCATCGTGCGGGCATGCCGGTGCTCGGCATCGTGGGCAAGATGATGAACACCCGCTTCAACGGCGGATGTCTGCCCCTGTTGGACTCCTGGATTCGCAAAGTCGGTCCCGATAGGGCTCAAGGTGGAAAGTACTACTCCAACTACACCTGGCACGGCGACCAGGACCCGTCACATCCGTTCTGGAACGGGACCCAGAACTGCGATATCGACCTCTCCGACATGCGCTTCTCCAAGCTGAACACCAGCTGGGGGAAGAACTTCGTCGAGAATAAGATGCCGGAAGCGCACTGGAAGCTCGAATGCATCGAGCGCGGCGCGCGAATTGTCGTCATTACGCCGGAATACAACCCGACGGCCTACCGCGCCGATTACTGGATTCCTCTCCGGCCGGAAACCGATGGCGCGAACTTTCTGGGGGCCGCAAAGATCATTTTCGACGAAAATTTGCAGGACATCGATTACATCAAGGAATTTACCGACCTGCCCTTGCTCGTACGGACGGATACCCTTCAGTATCTCGATCCGCGCGACGTGATTGCAGACTATAAGTTCCCGGATTTCTCGAAGAGCTATTCGGGACGCATCCAATCCTTGAAACCCGAGCAAATCGAACGACTCGGCGGCATGATGGTCTGGGACCTGGCAAAGGGGCAAGCCGTTCCTCTGCACCGGGAACAGGTCGGCTTCCATTTCAAGGAGAGCGGCATCGATCCAGCCTTGACCGGAACTTTCCGGGTGAAGCTGGTCAATGGTCGCGAAATCGACGTCATGTCGATCTACCAGATGTATCAAGTCCACCTTCAGGACTATGATCTCGATACCACG
>JBDTWG010000093.1:0-11165 GCA_040006855.1 Nitrospira sp. | reverse complement strand
ACTATACGCCCTATGATTTGCTGATTGGATCGCATGCACTGGAAATGTCCCCTGAAGGAAAAGCGTTGCCGTAATTAAATGAAATTACAGAATAAAAGTGATGTATTTGCTCGAAATCTTGTCGGCGCGCCAATTAAGAGATCATATGCAATCGATACCTAAGAACTTTCTTGCTTCCTTTTTAATCCCTATGCTATAAGGTGTCCCTCGTTAGCCTATTATTCAGGACATTTTGATTCGTGGAGGCTGTGCTCTGAGCGCGGTGGTCATAATTCACCAACCTAATTGCATCTCTTCTTAATCTCTTTAAGGAGGTAGGTCATGGGTAAGACGATGGTGGCAGTGTGTTTGGGCCTGATCATGGTAGTGGCCGGGGCGTCAGGCGCGTATGCGCATCAAGCCGGCGGTGTCGAAATCGGTGATTTAGACACCGGTTCTGTCGTCGGTCAGCCGTTTAAGGAACTGATCGTCGATGGGGAATTGTTTGCGGTTGAAATCGGTAACTTGAAGGCCTGGTATCCGCCAGTCACCATTATCGATTTCAAAGTTCGGCCGGGCCGTCCAGTTGTGTTGAAGGTGACGAACAGCTCTGCGACCGAGCATGGGTTCCAGATGACCGACGCGACTAATGTCGGGTCACCGTTTGTGATGAAGGCTGAAGTGGTATTAAAGCCAGGTGAAACGAAGTACATCGGCGTTCCGACCAGCGACATGTTCTACGCCACGCAGGGCAATACGTTGAACTATCGTTGCCATTTGCACCCGGCTCACGTCGGTGGCAAAATCCTGATGATTAAGTAATCATTCGTCATACGTCGTACAGTACAACGCCCCGTCTGCAGCGATGCAGGCGGGGCGTTGTCGTGTCTGGAGCAGAATGTTGCAATAGGTCGCTGTCCTCAGACTTCCTGTTCCTGCTTGCATTCTGTCGCCGCATCCAGAGGGATGCTTTGTGACCCTTTGAGATTCCCGGCTACGATCAACAGCAAGAAGCGACTTGCCGTGGGTTCAGTCTGCCGACGATCCGTGACGATTGCGGCAACATCGACAATCATTTCATCACCCTCCCATTGGGTTTCGTTCACGACCCAAAAATGACTGGCCGCATCTGGAAATTGCTTCGTGACAAAACTCTCAATGATCGCACCGACATCGTCACTGCCGGCGATGGTCTGGTTTGGGAGGAAAGCACCGGCAAGACAGACAAGCAGAATGAGGGGAGTAAAGCGCATCATGGGCACCTCCAGGTAAGAGGATGACAGATAGACTGGAGCAAGGCCGCATGGTGAGAAGATGGCCGCGTCCCTGCTGTGCGCCCCTTTTCTATTAAAGTGTACAGCGGCCGATCGGCGAAAGCTAGGAAGGCCACGTTTTCGCGTAGCCAGGCAGGATAAGTCGCGGGCACGCGCTGAAACGACGAAGGCTCCCTAAGGAGCCTTCGTGATGCATCGCGCATATGGGCATCGTAGAGTCTAATTAGTTGCGAACACCGCTCCAGACTTTGGCTGAATCGATTTCTTTATCCGGATTCAACGTCTTGGCTTTTTCCAACAACACGTCGGTCGTTTCGGGGTAGGCTGGGTCGGCAATGCAGCAATTATCCACCGGGCAGACCGCCGCACATTGCGGCTCGTCGAAGTGCCCGACGCATTCGGTGCAACGATCGTGAGTGATGACATAGATATTGTCGCCCTCTCCCTGCCCGTCGCCGACATGGTTGCCTTTGCCTTCGGCGTCGCCTCGTGTTTCGAAAATCGCCTCATTGGGACATTCCGGTAGGCATGCCCCGCAGGAAATACATTCATCGGTGATCAGAAGCGCCATGGCCTGTGCCTCCTCAATTCCTTAATGTCGGATAAGATGTTGACAATTTCGTACCGTCACGACCATAGTTCGTGACGAAACAGGATCGCATTCTAAGCTGCGATTCTTCGGCAAGTCAACAGAGTCCGACTTGGGAAGAAGGCCTAGCGCTCTGAAAGTCATGGGGCTTTGGGCCCAATATACATGCGGCTCCGCGCATGAACGATCATTGAGGATGCATCCATGTCCGATCGCGTTTGCGTATGGTGAAGAGAGCAAGCGGGGCTGAATCAGAACAGCGCCGCAAGAAAATCGTGACGTTCGTGCTCTTGGTGATATTGCTGATCAGCGTGAGCCTGTTTCTCGGCGGTCCGAAGGAATCCGACCTCATCATTGTAGAGTTTCCGAACGGTAAGACCATGGAAACGGAAGTGGCGAGCACGCCCGAGAAGCTGCTGTTCGGTCTCGCGTTCCGAGAAGGATTGCCAGCTGACACGGGGATGCTTTATATCTTTGAGTCTACAGGGTTGTATCGGGTTCGGACCAGGCAGTTCCGTATTCCGGTCGATATGTTGTGGATTGATGAGAGTCACCACGTGGTGCATATCTTGGAGCAGGTGCCGCCCTGTGCTCAGGACCCTTGCCCGCTGTACGGGCCTCCGCCAGAGCCGATTCGTTACTTGATCGAGGCCGAGGCGGGCTACGTGCGTCGGGAAGGTATTGCGGTGGGAATGGAGCTCAAATTTACGCTTCGCATGTAAGGAAATCGGAGTTGTCTTTATGGAAGGGTTTCAGTGTGTGGCCAAAGTCGAGGATATTCCTCCCGGCCAAGTCAAGGTTGTGAAAGTCAATGAGCGCGCCATCGCGGTGTTTAATATCGAGGGGCACTTTCATGCGATCTACAATGCTTGTCCTCACGAAGGCGGTCCCCTGAACAAGGGGCGCGTGAAGGGGCACGTCGTCTCCTGTCCCTGGCATGACTTGGCTTTCGATGTTCGAAATGGCCAAGGGACAGATGGGGGAGGCTACTGTGTCGGCAGCTATGATGTGCGCGTCGACGAGGGCCAGGTCTTCGTTGGAGGACGGCGTAAAGTTTAGTTCCACGGACAATTGATGCGGAATCACAAGAGAGTGTTATGAGTCCATTAAGCAAAGCCGCGCCGACAGGCACTGAGCGGGAGCCCGGAGCCAAAATGCTCACGGCCCGAATGGGAGCTTCTGTCCACATCCACCTGTGGGAAGATCGCACGCGAGGGGAGCAGTGGGTGCCGATCTATGATGCCACTGTGATGCCTCTGGTCGAGGATGATTTTCTTCGCATCGCCAGCAACAACGCCGTCGACAACGGGCAGCGAATGTTCGAGTTTAAGCCTGTGGCAATCGGGACTCACCGGCTGGTGTTTGAGAAGCGGATGGGTTGGAAATTCACGGCTGAAGACCGCCAAATTTATTATGTGACCGTGTCTTGATTACGTAAAGGCGGTGAGCGCTGCATCATGCCTGACATTGCTTATGTGAATGGTCGTTTTGGTCCTCTTGCTGATGCGGTTGTCAGTGTCGAGGATCGTGGATTTCAGTTCGGTGACGGTGTGTATGAAGTCATTCGCACCTATCGCGGGCAGCCATTTTCAATCGAGGCGCACCTGGCCCGTCTTGAGCGCAGTGCGAAGGCCTTACAGCTTCCTTTCGGTCATACGCGGGCGCAGTGGACCTCGCTGATTCATGAAGGTCTCCGGCTGAGCCGATTTCCAGAGACTAAAATTTATCTGCAGATCACCCGAGGGCAAGCTCCTCGCGATCATCCCTTCCCCCTTGATCTCGCGCCGACCACGGTCCTAACCTTTCGCGAGCTTCGTCCCCTTGAGCCATCCGTTCGCAATGCCGGAGTGCAGGCCATGACGGTCGAAGACATTCGCTGGGGACGCTGTGACATTAAGAGTGTGAATCTGTTGGCGAATGTGCTGGCGCGTCAGCGGGCGAAGGAGGCCGGAGCATTTGAGGCGATCTTGGTCCGGGGAGGCATGGTGACCGAAGGGTCTGTGAGCAATGTGGTGGTGGTGCGGAACGGCGCCCTCCAGACCGCTCCAGAGGGAAGCAGAATTCTGTCTGGCGTGACACGCGCGATTGTTCTGGAGTTGGCGAAGAAAGATGGGCTTCCAGTTTCCGAAGCCTTTGTCAGTCGGGAAGACATGCTCACGGCGTCGGAAGTCTTTTTGACAGGGACGACCGTGGAAGTGTTGTCCGTGGTGGGGGTCGATGGACAGGCGATCGGAGACGGTACGCCCGGCACTGTGTCGCGACTCTTGTCAGGCCGGTGGAACTCATTGATCGGGTAGCGGCCCCTTGCTTTCACTACTATGGCATGGTATTGTTCCCGCGCTGTAAGTGGGCCCAGGCCCACTTTTTTGTTTGAGCTTCTTTTTGTCTATGAGTGAAGCGGAAGCAGTGTCTGCAGGTAAGCCCTCGGTGAAACGTGCTGAGGCGTTGAACCTGCGTGTGCAGGAAGTCGCGGCTCCTATTTTAGAGTCTCATGGATTGGAATTGGTCGAGGCGGTCTGTGTCGGCCAAGGCCCGCGGACTGTCGTCCGTGTCTTTATCGACAAACCGGGAGGGGTTACACTGACAGATTGTGAGCAGGCGCATCGCTCGCTGAGCCCGGCGCTTGATGTGATTGATCCCTTCCCTCATGCCTACACGCTGGAAGTATCGTCTCCTGGGCTGGACCGTCCGTTGCGGGGACCGCAAGACTATCGACGTCTGGTCGGGCGTCCGGTGAATCTCAAGTTACGCGAGCCGATTCAGGAGCAATGGCGGCTCATTGGAACTGTCCTAGAGGTTGAAGACCGTGCCGTGACACTCGCGGTTCAACAAAAGAAAACTACGGAAACCATTCGGATTGAATTCGATCAGATCGCCTTGGCGCGTCGGAAGGTTGAGTTTTCTTAGCAGCAGGGAATGCCGGGGTGGTGTGTTAATCATGAGGTGTGAGCTATGAACCGAGAGTTGATCGCAGTCATTGATGAAATCGGTCGTCAAAAAGGGATCGATAAGGCCAGGGTCATTGGCGCGATTGAGTCGGCGCTTCAAACGGCTGCCAAGAAACGATTCGGACAAGCCGAAAATATCCAAGTTGAAATCGATGGAAAAACCGGTGAGATTTCAGTCGTCTCCAAGAAAATCATTGTCGATACGGTGGCCAATCCGAAAGCCGAGATTTCTCTGAAAGAAGCCCGCCTCTTTGATGAAGGGGCAGAGGTCGGCGATGAGATTGGCTCCCTGATCGAGATGGACGAGCTGGGCCGCATCGCTGCCCAAACGGCGAAGCAGGTCATTTTTCAGAAAGTGCGGGAGGCTGAATGGGAAGCGGTTCAGAAAGAGTACTCGACCCGACAAGGTGACTTGGTCAATGGAATCATTCTCGGCATGGAGCGACGAAACTTCTTGGTCGATCTCGGCAAGACCGAGGCGATTTTGCCCATTCAAGAGCAGATTCCTCGTGAGACTTACCGCCGTGGTGATCGTGTGAAGGCTTTGCTCTTGGAGGTGCGTCGCACGCCGAAAGATGTGCAGGTCATTCTTTCGCGCAGCCACCCCCAGTTCGTGGCGAAGATGTTTGAGCTTGAAGTACCGGAAGTCGGAGAAAAGATCGTCGAGATCAAGTCGATCGTGCGTGAGCCTGGCGATCGAACGAAGATCGCCGTTTCCTCGCGTGATAAGGCCGTGGATCCCGTGGGGGCCTGTGTCGGCATCAAGGGGTCACGAGTGCAGGCCGTGGTGAGGGAATTGCGTGGTGAAAAGATCGATATCATCACCTGGACGCAAGATCCGCGCGTTTTTATTGCGGAGGCGTTGAACCCTGCCACGATTGAGAAGGTGGGGATCGACGAGGAAAAGAAATCGGCATTGGTCGTGGTGGCGGATTCGCAATTGTCTCTGGCGATCGGAAAAAACGGGCAGAATGTGCGGCTAGCCGCACGGTTGACCGGATGGAAGATCGACATCATTAGCGCGACCGAGTATGAGAAGGAAAAAGCTGAGCGGGATCGGGATATTAAGGCGGCCCTGGCGGAAGAGACCGAGGCGCAGCGCCAGCAGGACGAAGCGCGGGCTGCGGCGCAGCAGGCAGACTAAAGCGGCTCACTATTCATGGGCTGAATGGCAATTATCTAAGCGGGTGGAGCTAAGCGGTACTGTATGCGGGTGTACGAATTAGCAAAGCAGCTCGGGATGGAAAATCGGGAGTTAATTCCTGAACTGAAACGACTCGGGATTCCGGTGGCGTCCCACAGCAGCGCCTTGGATGAAGATTCTGTTCGACTCGTGCTGGAGAAGGTGAGTCCGAAAGCGCGGTCCGGTGAAGCTGCCTCGGGCGGGCACGATGTCAAGAAAGGGCTTCGCTCGCCGAAAGATTCCGGCACCTCTCACTCTCATGAGAGGGCGCATGGGGCGATGCATGAGGAGCCTCCCAAGCCAGACAAAAAGCGTATTCTCATTAAGAAGAAACGCGAAGAAGGCGCGGAAGATAGCGTCGCGCCTCTCGCAGCGGCGGAGGCGGCGTTTGCAAGCGCCTCTCCTGCTGCGCCGCCCGGAGCGGACGTGGCCATCGTTGCGCCAGTCGTCGCCGATGGGGATGAAGTGAGGGTCCAGTCTGAACCTGCCCCATCCGAGGAGTCAGTGCCTCAGCCGTCTGTTGCAGCGGTCTCGGCGGAATCAGCGACCAAGTCAGTTCAGGCGCCGTCAATGGTCACCCCTCCAGTCGATGCGCTCGCTGCGGTGAAGAAGAAGAGTGCGGCCACGGAAGCGCTAGAAAGCGAAGCGGCTGCGCGCGAGAAGTTGAAGAAGGCCAAGAAGGCGCCACGGACACGAGAGGAAGACGAAGCGAAGTTTAAGAATGACGCCACCCGGTGGGGAGATCTGCGGGCGATCCCAGTCCAGCGTCGTGAAGATCGATCCAAGCATATTCACCATGCCTCGCCAACGGAAGTCACCAAGCCGAGAAAGAAAAGCGTGAAACTGAGCGCAGGAGTGAGCGTCAAAGAATTTGCCGAACTCATCGGTCAGCGTCCGGCAGACATTGTCAGGAAGCTGATGGAGATGGGGCAGATGGTGACCTTCAATCAGTCGATCAACCTCGAGGCTGCGTCCTTGATCGCTGAAGAATACGGCACCAGGGTGGAACTATCGACAGAAAAGGTCGGCGAGGAACTGCTTGAAGAGGCCGCGCAATCAACGGGCGAAGAGCACGCCGTGTTGCGGCCCCCGGTGGTGACCATCATGGGACATGTCGATCACGGGAAAACCTCTCTGCTTGATGCCATTCGTGAAACAAAGGTCGCGGAGGGTGAGGCCGGAGGGATCACGCAGCATATCGGCGCCTATATCGTGGGCGTTCGCGGCAAGCAAGTGACCTTTCTGGACACGCCAGGTCACGAAGCCTTTACGGCTATGCGCGCACGGGGAGCGAAGGCGACGGATATCGTCATCCTGGTCGTCGCCGCCGACGACGGCGTCATGCCGCAAACAGTTGAGGCTATCCATCACGCCAAGGCCGCAGGCGTGCCGCTCATCGTGGCCATCAACAAGGTCGATAAGCCTGGATCCAACGTCGATCGTGTTAAGAATGCGTTGACCGAGCATGGGTTGATTCCTGAACCCTGGGGTGGCGATACCATCATGGTGGAGGTGTCCGCCAAGCAGCGGACTGGGCTGGATCAACTCCTGGAGATGGTGCTGCTGCAGGCAGAGGTGCTGGAGCTGAAAGCCGATCCCTCACGCATGGCCAAAGGGCTGGTCATCGAAGCGAAGCTCGACCGCGGGCGCGGTCCGGTTGCTACGGTTCTGGTGCAGAGCGGAACCCTGCATGTCGGTGATGCGTTTGTGGTCGGAACTTTCAGCGGGCGTGTTCGGGCGTTGGTTACAGATACGGGGAGTAAAACCTCCGAGGCGGGGCCATCGGTTCCTGTCGAGGTCATTGGGTTGCCGGGCGTGCCGGGTGCCGGTGATCTGTTCACCATTGTGAAGGATGAACGCGTCGCTCGTGAGATTGCCCAGGAGCGCGCCATGAAGCAGCGTGCCGCAGACTTGGCCGGGCCGGCAAAAATTAGTTTGGACGACTTGTTTGCCAAAATTCAGGAGGGCAATGTCAAAGAGTTGCCCATCGTCATCAAAGCTGATGTGCAAGGTTCGGCTGAAGCCTTGGCTTCTGCAGTGGAAAAGATGCCGGTCGGAGCCGTGAAACTGCGGGTCATGCACAGTGGTGTAGGGGGTATTACCGAAACGGACATTCTGTTGGCGGCGGCCTCCAAGGCGATCGTAATCGGTTTCAATATTCGTCCTGAGCCGAAGGCGGCTGCCCTGGCTGAGCGTGAAGGTGTCGATGTGCGCCTCTACAGCATCATCTACGATGCGCTGAATGATATCCGCGCGGCTATGGAAGGCTTGCTTGAGCCGATGCTCAAGGAGCGCATTCTTGGCCGAGCGGAAGTCCGGCAGATGTTTACGATTCCAAAGGCCGGCCTGGTGGCGGGTTGTTATGTGGTGGACGGGATTATATCCAGGGCCAGTGTCGGGGTACGAGTCATTCGGGATAGCGTGGTGGTGTACGAAGGCAAGCTTGGGTCGCTCCGGCGGTTCAAGGACGACGTGCGAGAAGTGCAGCAGGGATATGAATGCGGCATCACGGTCGAGAATTTCAATGACCTCAAGTCCGGAGACATTATTGAAGCCTATGTCGTCGATAAGATTGCCGCTAAGCTTGAACCGGTCAATCGAGGCGCGTCTCCGCAAAGTCATCGGGCATGATCGTTGGGCTCTGCACGGTGGAGTTGTTCATTCCAGACGGTCATTCATTGAAGGACAAGCGTCGGGTTCTGCAGAGCGTGAAGACGCGGGTGCGGGACAAGTTCAATGTCTCGGTTGCCGAGGTGGGAGAGCAGGATTTGTGGCAAAAGGCGATTCTCGGTTTGGCCTGCGTGGCGAATGAATCCGCACATGTGAATCAAGTGCTGGATCAAGCAGTGAATCTCATTCGAGCGGTGCCCACGATCCAACTGGTACGTTCGCACATTGAATTGCTCTAAGGCGGCGTCATGACCAAATCGACGTATAGCCGAGCCGATCGCGTAGCGGACCAGATTCGCATGGAAGTCGCGGACATCTTGATGCGGAAAATCAAGGATCCGCGGGTGCGCACCGTCACGGTGACGGATGTGGAGTTGACCAAGGATCTGCGGATCGCGCGAGTTTTTGTCACGACCATGGAGCAGAGGGACGGTGAGCGGCACGTGTTCGATGGTTTGGCGAAGGCGAGCGGGTTCGTGCGGGCCGAGTTGGGCCGCCGACTGGCATTGCGCTATCTGCCTGAACTGACCTTTATCAAGGATGTGAGCGGCCCAAGAGCCGATCGTGTCTTAGAACTGTTGGACGGCCTGCACCGTGACCAAGCGCAAACAGAGACACCCGACGGGCCCACTCACAGCGACGCCTAGCAGATGACGATGATCGCCACAAAAGAGCCTCAATTGGCCACAGTCCTTCAAGACGGTGTGTTGAATGTCCGCAAGGAGTCGGGGTGGACCTCGCACGACGTAGTGGCTCGGATTCGCGGAAAGCTACGCGGGATGAAGTTAGGCCATGCTGGTACGCTAGATCCGGCAGCAACAGGTGTGTTGCCGTTACTCGTGGGGCGCGGGACGCGCATTGCGGAATATTTGCTGGACTGGGACAAGACGTATCTGGCAGGTTTGCGGCTCGGTGAAACCACCGACACTCAAGATGCCACAGGAACTGTGCTTCAGCGCGCGCCGGTTGAGTCGGTGACGGAAGATCGTATTCGAGAAGTCGCGGCGGAGTTTGAGGGACGCATTCAGCAAGTACCCCCCATGTATTCGGCAGTCAAGGTTGGCGGCGTCCGATTGTATAAGTCTGCACGGGCCGGACACGACGTTGAGCGTCAGGCGCGCCAAGTGACCGTGTTTCATCTCGACATTGTCGGAATTCAGATTCCCGATGTGACATTCCGGGTGACCTGCTCCAAGGGGACGTATATCCGGACGCTATGTGCTGATATAGGTCACAAGTTGGGCGTTGGTGGTCATATGTCGACACTGGTTCGAGAGCGCGTGGGACCGCTGAGGGTTGAGCAGGCATTAACCGTCGATGAAGTAGAGTCGCGGCTCGAGCAGGGTACGCTTTCTGTGTCTATGCTCACGCTGGACGAGGCGTTGGCCGGACTTCCCGCCTGCACAGTGGAAGCTGGGACGGCTCGGCGGGTCTTGCACGGAATGCCGGTTTCCTCTTCTGAAGTCCTGGCATGGAACGGATCGCCGGCCTTGCCTGAGGGATCGAATCGGGCCATTCGCATCAAGGACGAATCGGGACGTCTGCTGGCCATTGGTACGCTGCCGGTCGGTGCGGATATCGAGAAGCATGGTCTAAGCGAACAGCCGATTGTTATTTCGAAAGTATTGGTTACGGAAGAATCACAGGACGGTAGATCGTGAATTCAATAGAGGAGTAGAGACGTATGGCACTCGTGAAAGAAGTAAAGACGGAATTGGTGAAGAGCTTCCAGCAGCATGATAAGGACACCGGCTCTCCGGAAGTGCAAATCGCCATCCTGACGAACCGGATTACCTATTTAACGGAGCATTTCAAGCTGCACAAGAAGGACCATCATTCCCGGCGCGGGCTGTTGACGTTGGTGGGCCGGCGGCGGCGGTTGTTGGACTATCTCCGTCATATTAGTGAAGCGCGGTATCGAGCGATTTTGGAGCGCTTGGGCATTCGTAAGTAGTCGTGTCACGAGTCGGCCGCCGCCATGGAGTGTGGCGGCCGACTATTGTCCTCGCAGGTGAACACTGACATAGGCTCACCTCGTTCATAGTGAATGACGAGTGAAGCATGACGACATCCATGAGTGGTCGTTTGGGCTGAGCATATCTCTGTGGGCATCTGTGGGACTTAACTGAAGGAGACCATAGATGAAACATACTGTAGACATTGAGCTCGCGGGCCGCCGCCTGACGTTGGAAACGGGTCGTATTGCAAAACAAGCAGACGGCGCGATCTGGGCGACTTATGGCGACACCGTGGTGTTGGCCACCGCTGTGGCGTCCCAAAATGCCAAGCCCGGCGTGGATTTTCTGCCATTGACGGTGGATTACCAGGAAAAGACATACGCGGCGGGGAAGATTCCCGGCGGTTATTTCAAGCGTGAAGGCCGTCCTTCTGAGCGAGAAGTGCTCACCAGCCGGTTAATCGATCGCCCGCTTCGGCCCCTCTTTCCGGAAGGGTATTATTTCGAAACTCAGGTCATTACATCGGTATTGTCCGCCGACAAGACTGGGGTGTCCGACGTCATC
>JBDTWG010000092.1:0-11219 GCA_040006855.1 Nitrospira sp. | reverse complement strand
AGGCAGACCATCAACCGTTGCGTCAACGCAAATCCCACCAGCCGTTCAATCATAGAAATCTTCCCTCAGTAGTCAATCTCGACCTCGCGCGTCCTATGCGCGCGAGCACCCATAGGTGACATCCGGTCCGGACTCCCAGTCGGGCTCCTGGCGCAGTCATCACGCGGATCATGGGACGTTAGAGTCGATACACGGAGAGTTTGGAGAGGAGACCTTCCGTCGACCAGTCCACCGCCTGCGAGGAAGGAGCATGAAGCACGAGAGCAGGATGGATCGCAAGACTCTCGCTGAAATGCGCTCCGACGGCCCGAATAGTCGTGACATCGTCCCGAATCTCGTCCAGATCCGGCTCGGTAGCCTGCTGCAAATCAGTCGACGGTCCGCCCGCCACGTGATGTAGATCGAACAGATCCGCCCAGGAGAGGCCAGCTACGATAACCCACGCCAAGAGCAGCATGAGGGCCTTGAGCCCGATGCGTGTTGATGGGAGCGAGGTGCGGGCGATGTTCATATCGGCACGTTGCAGTATGGGCAACTGCCCCTGAGCTGGGCAGTCGTTCGGCAGAGTATCACAGGGAAATGTTGGCAACAAGGAACTCCCTAGAAGGGGCCATGAAACTCGAGTCGCGAGGCGAGATCCATCTACCCTAACGCCGACCAGAGTGAATTCCACCGTCAAGGCGTCTGGTCAAAAAGGCGCTGCTAAAACCTGCCTCCTATCCCGGTTGCCCCACTAATCACGGAAAGTCCCTCATTCAATCACCGGGTGGCGAACAATGAATCGCATAGCGCAGCATACTGTTTTTGCAGTGAGACTACTCGAATCATCCCGAGCGAACTTCCATGAACTTGATCGAGATCCAGGGCACCTCTGGTCTGCATGATGGGCCTCCGTACCGGCTCGCACGACCGGATGAGATGCAGGTCATCGGCTCTCTCCTCAGGTTGAATCGGCGTACTTCTCAGGGTATCCCTGATTCCATGAGCCTGGGTCTTTGTGGCATCTTCATGTTCGGTCTAGGGGACCATCAAGAATAGCCGCGCATCGAAGGCCGTACCAGCCAGTCGGGCGGCTCAACGACCGCGGGTTAGAGATGCAGCTGTCCCAGAACTAATCTGTGTTCAGAGAGTTGCAGGGCACACACAAGAAATGGAGCCACGTGTGATGAGAACCACCTCTCCGCTCCTTGATTCCACCACGCGCTTACGGATTCTCACTCGCCAACTGCGGGAGGTCCAAGAACCTGAACGTTGTGCGATCGTGCATGATTTGCATGATGAAATTGGCCAAATCCTTCCCGTGATCACTCTGAACCTCCGTGAGCTCGGACGACAGCCGGAGTGTCCTGACGCTGGATCAATTGAGAAACAGGTTTCCGATAGTTTTCAGATCCTCCATCAAGTGCTCCAATCTACCCGCAGTTTGACGTTGGATCTCAAAGCCCAGAGTGCTTGATGCGCCGAGACGTATCCCTCTTTTCGGAAGGTTCGCCGGTAGATGCATGTGCCGGGTAGGCAGCTTCAGTATCCGGCCGATGAGGTCAAGGCGTGATGCTCTCTGCTTTGCAGGAAATGATTCAGACCCCCGACCATTGCGCTCGCATAATCTGCCCATTCGCGCGGGTGCACCTTCACCCGTGAAGAGGTAACGATCTGTCTCCTCGACCTACCCTCATCCTCGCATCGGGTACCATTACAATCCTTATCCTTGCCATCGGCATCTGCATTGGAGAGATGACGATACGAGCCGTCCATCTCTTGCGAGACGGCATTCCATTTTCTGAAACCACCGAAGGTAAAATAGGCCCGATTACGCTGGATCCTGACCTCGGTTGGCGGGCCACCGAGAATTACCAAGAGCGACTCACAGAAACCACTCGCGGTGGAATCAGGTACGAGGTGCATCGCACACAGAAACGATACGGATTCCGGAAGTTCGGGAATCTGCAATCGTCGAAGCCCACACTGCTGGTGATCGAGGAGTCCTTCAACGAATCATCCCGTCGTACAGAACGACTACCCGCCGGCCGGCCGCTCGACGTGGCCTCCAAACTGGTAACGCATGGCTGACAGCACTTTCTCGGCGAAGGTATGGTCTTGGCGAGAACGAAACCGGGTGTACAAAGATGCGGACAGGACCTCTGCAGGCACTCCCTCCTCGACCGCCGCCATCACGGTCCATCGGCCCTCTCCGGAATCCTGAACAGTGCCCGTAAAATTGGACAGATCCGGATTTTCCGCCAGCGCAGTGGCAGTTAGGTCGAGCAGCCAAGACCCCACCACACTGCCCCGGCGCCACACTTCAGCAATGTCCGAAATGTTCAAGTCATAGCGCATATCCTCAGGCAGGTTCTTCGAGTTGGCATGACGAAATATGTCGAGGCCTTCGGCGTAGGCCTGCATGAGACCATACTCAATCCCATTGTGGACCATCTTCACGAAGTGGCCTGCGCCGGATGGCCCGCAGTAGAGATATCCCTCTTCGGCTGTTCCCCTCAGGCTGTCTCGACCCGTGGTCCGCTGAAGGTCGCCTCGACCAGGCGCCAAGGTCTTGAAGATCGGATCAAGGTGCGTCACCGCTAGCTCTGGACCGCCGATCATCAGACAGTAGCCCCGCTCCAATCCCCAGGTTCCCCCGCTGGTTCCAACATCCACGTAATGCAGTCCCCGAGCCGCCAGCGCTTTGGCACGTCGGACATCATCCTTGAAGTAGGAGTTTCCTCCATCGATAACGATGTCTTTCGGGCTGAGCCGTTGGGCGAGCGATTCCACAGTGGTTTCGGTGGCATCTCCGGCAGGGACCATGACCCAGACGGCTCGCGGTGGGGTCAATCGGCTGATCAAATCATCCATGGAACTCGTTCCAATCGCCCCTTCGCGCGCCACCCGGTGCACATTCTCGGAGTTCACATCGAACACCATGCACTGGTGTCCTCCACGGATTAACCGCCGCACCATATTGGCGCCCATTCGTCCCAACCCAATCATCCCCAGTTGCATCGTTTGTCCTCCCTTAGGCGCTTCGAAGAGCGCCTGATCGGTATGGCCCCTGTTTCTGCTGTCACTTTCTCCTCCTGATCCTGCCGCGGCCCACCTCGGCAGTCATACATGCTCTTTCGGACTCTGCCATCCGCCGAACGGAGCGATCAACGTCTGGGATTCGCTCGGTCCCCACGTCCCAGGTTCATACTCATGAACCGTCGTCGGCATCGTCAGGATCGGATCCACCACACGCCAGCTCGCCTCCACACCATCCTGCCGCGCAAAGAGCGAGGCATCGCCGCTCATGGCATCGCCGATCAACCGTTCATACGCTTCCATCTCGTCGCCGCGTTGGTGACAGACGAAGAGCTCGGTCTCGTCTCCCACCATTTTTTCCCCCGGCACCTTGGCGCGGGCTCCGATCGCCACCGCCATCCGATCGGGACCAAGCCGGAAGCGCACGTAATTGCGTTGCTCGCCCAGCGACTCAGCAAACACGTTCTGGGGAGGCCGCTTCAAGGTCACGAAGACCTCCGTGGCCGTGACCGGCAAAGATTTTCCGGCTCGGATAAAAAACGGCACGCCCGCCCAGCGCCAGGAATCGAGTTCGATCTGGAGAGAGGCGAACGTTTCCACCTGAGAATCGGGGGCCACTCCAGCCTCCCTTCGGTAGCCGCGAAATTGTCCGCGTACCAAGGTGTGCTCAGTGAGCGGCTTCATGCGCTTGAAGATCTTGATCCGCTCGTCACGCAAGGCTTCGCCGGCTCCGCTGATGGGTGGTTCCATTGCGAGATTCGCCACCACTTGCAAGAGATGGTTTTGAACCACATCGCGCAACGCGCCGGTTTCTTCATAGAAACTTCCTCGGCCAGCGACGCCGAACTGTTCCGCCATCGTGATCTGCACGCTTTCCACATACCCACGATTCCAAATCGGTTCGAGGAAGGAATTCGCGAAGCGGAAGTACAAGAGGTTCTGGATTGATTCCTTGCCCAGGTAGTGGTCGATACGAAAAATTGCCGACTCATCGAAGACCCGGTGCAGGGTGCGGTTCAACGCTTGCGCGGAAGCGAGATCTCTCCCGAATGGTTTCTCGACAACCACCCGCGCTCCCTGCGCACAGCCTGAGGTCCCCAAGCCTTCGACCGCTGTGGGGAATACACTCGGAGGGATGGCCAGATAGTAGAGCGGGTGCTTCGCCCCGCCGAGTTTCTGGCGAAGGCGCGTGAAGGTGCCCGCGTCCTGATAGTCACCATCGACGTACTGCAGCTGCTGCACGAGTTTTCCAAAGGCCGCGTCGTCGACTCCGCCGCCACATTGAGTGAGACTCTTGCGGATCCGATCTCGGAGCTCCTCGATGGATCGATTCCCTTTGGCCACTCCGATCACCGGAACCGTCAAATGTCCCCGTTTGATCATGGCCTGCAAGGCAGGAAATATTTTCTTGAACGCCAAATCACCGGTGGCGCCAAAGAGAACAAGCGCATCCGTACGTGGATCAGTCATCATGACCTCCAGGGTGAATCATCCCTCTCAGGGTTCCACGGTGGTTTGGGTCGACATCACGAGCCCGACGCTCACCCATAAGCCGCCAGCGATGCCAATCGACGCGACTTCATGCCGGGGACGCGCGGAGACTGCGAAAGGGATGGGAAGCATCCACTGTAGCTCATACGGCCTCCGGGAAGTCGCAGGCAGGTCTTCGTCACCACCTGGCTGCCGAGCACGAGGCCGATGTGGGCGTCTACTTTTTGTTTGGCAGGAATGCGACATCCGCCACTTGGCCTTCCGCATCCAGCAAGAGCACCGCGGCATCGCCGGTTGAAAGCGTCTTCACCCTCGGCTGGATGAGTGGGCGAACCTCGTACCGTTGGTCATGGCCATCTTCGGTTCGGATGACAATCGTATTGTTTTCCATGGGTTTCTGAATTACCCCTGCGACCCGTCTCATGTTGCCCTTGAGAGGAGTCTTCTTTTTCCAGGACTCTCCCGCGCGATGAACGGCTTCCAAGCTGCCATACGTCACATCCACGATCCTATCCAACTCATCGATGAGGAATATTGCATCGACACCCACCGGAACGGAGGCCACCTTGCTTCTAGCCACCGGCCGGATGAAGTGAGATTGCTCTGCGCCATCCGCGGTCCGAATGACTGCTTTGTCATGCCCGGTCTCCAGGTTTCCTGCGAGTTGGCCTTGCACAATCTGGTGAGTACTCGACTCACCGGCCTTGTGAACGTCGACTAGTAAATTCTGTTCATTGACGGTGATCTCGACCCGGTCACCTGGTTTCAAGGCCGGCAGCCCTTTTTCCTGTCGCACCCCCATAGGAATGAAGCGTGGTTGCAATTCTCCGGTGTCGACGCGCGCTTGGTCACTTCTGACTTCCTCGACTGTGCCCAAGAGCACTCGGTCGCCTGGAAGCAACTGCCCATGGGATGGTTCGAGCTCACTTGCTGCGCCCGGAATGGAGGCCCATGAGAGCCAACACAATACGAGGACAATGAGTCCCTTCAGGCCGCCACCTGTCACCCTATCGACTTTGTCGTCCTGCGCTTTGATTTCCATGTACACATTCTCCTTCTGATATGGCACATTCAGACATTCGAGACGAACGTCATCAAAGATTCTTCCTCAGCCTGACGATCTTTCCCCAGACCTCCTCCTGTTTCGTTAATGGAAGGTCTTCGTATTTCCGGTTCAGTGGATGGAGCATGCATTGCGCCCCAATCGATTTGACCTGTCGGAACGTCGCGCCGCCGGAGGGTCCATCCTGACCATGAGCGATGATATAGTCGCCGGGCATCCACTCGCTCTCCGGATTCACAAAAATAATTTCCCCTTTGCTGAATAACGGCTCCATCGAGTCGTCCTGTACTTTCAAGGCGATGGTGCGTTCACCCGGCACGTCCGTCGCCTCAATCATCGCTTCTGTACCGATGACATCAGGGCGCAGTGTGCTTGCGACCAACTGACTCAGCTGATGCCAGTTCAGCAGTGGAATCTTCCGGATATGTCCCGCGGCGGAATAATGAGTGCTCCCTGGTAGGCCGTGAGCCGTTCCGAGGTGCACTGGCTCACCGGTCCGCAGAACATCCACATCCATTCGAAAATACCGCGCAAACTTTTCCCAGATGGCAGGGTCTTGAGGATCCTTGCCGGCCAGAACCTTAGACAGCGTTCGCAAGGGGACTTGAATCAACGAGGCCAATTCTTTTTCCGTCATCCCTTCACCCAATTCTCTATGAGCAAGGCCTTTCAGGTTCATAGCTGTGCCTCCACAAAGATTCTGATATGGAACGCGTCCAGACGAAGGAAAGCATCCTCGACGCTTCATGATCTCGCGGTGATGTTCCTCACGTCCACATAACGTCTTTTTGAATTCTAATACAAGCAAGCCCGATGCCAGTGAGGCCGCGGCGGACTTTCGAGAAGAACATCAACCATCATCGCTGTTTCCATTCTCGAATGGCTGAATAGTCCCCCGAAAGGATGCTATCACGAAGTTCTCGTCGTGAATGGCAACGGATAGCGTGAAGCTTCACGATAAACCGTTAACTCTCATGGCTGATCGTGGGCCGACCGAATGAATTGCATGAATGATGAGGCTAAGAGAAAAAGTGCGCGAAAGGTCACCTGTCCCCCTCAGAACTGCACATTTGGGACAGATCACAATAGGACCGGTGGCGCCAAATAGAACCAGCGCATCTGTACGTGGGTCAGTCATCATCGCCTCCAGCTTGGATCGGATCGCTCCATCAACAACCCGTGTTAGACCAATGCCTGCTCGATGGCCGACTTCAGCGTCGCCAATCCCGCATCGACATCGGCGCCCAAATGCACCCGTAACAACCGCCGGCCTCGATCCGCCAAGACCTGAAAATCTCCACGGGCTTGCGCGGCTTTCACCGCACCGAAGGAATACCGCCGGCTAGGCACCGACAAATCTGCCGCATCCTCACAGGTGATCTGGAGAAATACCCCGCAGTTCGGCCCTCCTTTATAGGCTTGGCCGGTGGAATGGAGAAACCGAGGGCCGAAACCTACGCACGTGGCCACACGCCTTGCGTCTCGCACTCGCTTGCGTATGGCTTGGAGGCGCGCGTCGTGAAGAGGATTCATGTCGATATAGGCCAACAGCGCAAAATAATCACCTGTGGCAAGTTGATTCATATGCCGTTTGAGATATTCCATTAAGGAAAGTGATGGTGCTTCTGCCGAACGAAGCCTCACCGCATACCGTGGATCAGCAAACACCTTGATACCTTGTTCTTCCAGCATCGGAGATTCCAGCGGAAGCGAGCCAGTCCGCTCATACTCCGCCATCAACTGTGTGGTCGCCTGTTTGCTGGCCTCCACATCCGGTTGGTTAAACGGGTTGAGCGCCCAGATTGCTCCCGCCACCGCCGTCGCAAATTCCCAACGAAAAAATTCCTGTGCCAGGTCATAACGCTCGGCCATCGAAATGCGGACAACCGGCTGGCCGGCCCGCTCCAGCATGTGGATGGCTTCGTCCTGACTCGGCGCTGGCTCGGCCTGTAGCCGAAGATAGACAAACAGGCGGTCTAGTCCATAGACCTCCGGAATCCCGACCGCTTCACGATCGACCGGAATGATGCCCTTGCCGTCTTTGCCGGTCGACTCGGCTAGGAGCTGCTCCAGCCACGCGCCTAACGCTGCCAAGGCCGGCGACGCAATGATCGTGACCTTGTCACGGCCACGCTTCGCGAGAACCCCGAGGATCGTGCCCAGCACCAGGCCGGGATTCTCCTCAACGGCTCTATGGGAAGAACAGGCGTCCGCCATCTCTTCTGCGCGTTCGAGAAACTGAGCCACGTCGATGCCCATAATAGCGGCGGGCACCATGCCGAAATTCGAGAGCGCCGAATAGCGGCCTCCGATACTGGGCAGGCCAAAGTAGAGATGGCGAAACCCATCAGCCTCGGCCGTCTGCTGCAATGCCGATCCAGGATCCGTGATCGCAATGAACCGTTGCCCGGCCTCTTTGGCTCCAACCAGGGCTTGAATCCGAGCGAAGAAGTATTGTTTGAATATGTTTGGTTCGAGGGTGGTCCCGGACTTACTGGAGACGATGAAAAGCGTGCTGGCAAGATGCACCGCGCGCTCGACGGCATGGATCTGCGCCGGATCGGTTGAATCAAGCACGTGCAGCTCGGGAAAGCCTGCTTGCTTTCCAAATGTTCGTTGCAGGACTTCTGGACAGAGGCTTGAACCACCCATTCCCAATATCACCGCATGCGTGAACCCTCTGCGCTTGGTTTCCTCGGCGAGGCTGGTGAGCAGTTGGATATGGGCCAATTGCTCGTCTGTGATGTCCAGCCAGCCGAGCCACTGAGCCTCGCCCCGATCAGTCCAAAGAGACGAGTCACGATCCCACAGTCGCCGCACCTTGTTGCCATCACCCCATCCTTGAAGTGAGGCTGTCACCTCGGTGGCGAGGGAGGCCGGCAACGTATAGGAAAACCCGTTCAGTCGACTCGATGCACTGTCCTTGGTATGCCGCTCAACGGCAGCAAGAAGCCTGTCGAAGGCGTCCTTAAACAGCTGCACGCCTTCTTCCAACAATCGATCGGTGATGTCCGTGATCGAAAACCCCGCTCGCTGGCACTCCAGCAGGACGGCCTTCGCGTCATCCACCCCTTCGGTCAGGCGAGTTTCAGGATGGCCATGATCGCGAAACGCCTCAAGCGTCGCAGGAGGCATCGTATTGACGGTGTCCGGACCGATCAGCTCTTCCACATACCGCACATCGCGATACTGAGGATTTTTGGTGCCGGTGCTGGCCCAGAGCAGCCGTTGGGCCATCGCCCCGCGCCTGGCGAGCGCCTCCCAACGCGTACCAGAAAACAGCGCCTGGTATCGTTGATACGTCAACTTGGCATTCGCAATGGCAACCTTTCCTTGAAGCTCCTCGAGCCCCGCCTGTTCCCGCTTGTCCGTTGAGACCTTGAGTCGCACGGCAATCGCGGCGTCGGCCGCCGTATCGATACGGCTCACGAACAGACTGGCCACACTCGCCACGCTGTTCACTTCGCCGCCTCGCGCCGCCAACTGCTCCAGCCCCATGAGATAGGCCTCGGCGACCCGCTGATAGGTCTCTTGCGAGAAAATGAGGGTCACATTGACGTTGATCCCCTTGCTGATCAATTGCACGATCGCCGGAATGCCCTCCGGAGTGGCCGGCACTTTAATCATGAGATTTTCGCGTCTGACGGCATCCCATAGCCGTCGCGCTTCATCGAGCGTGCCGCGCGTATCCCTGGCCAGGTGGGGCGACACCTCCAAGCTCAC
This sequence comes from Nitrospira sp., assembly GCA_040006855.1. GTDB lineage: Bacteria > Nitrospirota > Nitrospiria > Nitrospirales > Nitrospiraceae > Nitrospira_A. Next base: position 1,924 of record JBDTWG010000092.1, on the reverse strand, counting down.
ATAGCCATCGCGTCGATTCGTTTGCGCGTAGATGGGCTGGAGGAGGTCCGCCGCAGCTTGGATGTCCTGAATGGCCAACCGTTCGTAGCACCCCTTCGCGTCCAGACCGGGCTCTCGCCTGAGGGCACTCAGGGCGTCGGCATAATCGGTACTGCCGTTGATGGCTTTCTCGAAAATGGTGGGATTGGACGTCATCCCGCACAGTCCATCTTCGGTGATGAGGCGTTGGAGTTCCCCACTGGTCATGAAGCTCCGCCGGATAAAATCCAACCAGACGGATTGCCCGAGCGTATGGAGGATACAAACCGGATTCATCGTGGCGGCACGTGAGACTTTCATCATGGCATCTCCTTCAGGATGGTCGTTACGGAATCACACTGCTGTCAATGAACTCGTCTGATGGACCGGCTGCTCGCACGATCGGTCTGGCGCTTAACTGTTCATGGACCGCAGCGATCAGACGGTCGGGAGTAAACCCGAACTTCTTCTGCAATTCTTTCAGGGGCGCCGACGCGCCGAATGTATTCATGCCAATACTCATCCCCGCCAAGCCGACATAGCGGTCCCAGCCTATCGTCGCGGCTTGCTCGACCGAAATCCGAGCCGTGACGTACGGAGGGATCACCTGTTCCCGGTAGGACTGACTCTGTTGCTCAAACAGTTCCCAGGAAGGCATGCTGACCACACGGACCTGGACGCCTGCCGCGATGAGTCGCTCATACGCGGCGAGACAGAGCGACACTTCACTGCCGGTCGCCAGCAGCAAGATCTCCGGCCTCCCCCCCGGCGCTTCGGCGAGTATATAGGCCCCTTTTCTCAGACCGGATGCCGAGGCATATCTCGTCCGGTCCAGCGTGGGGAGCGCCTGTCGGCTCAGGACGAGCGCCGCCGGTTCGTGCTGAAGTTGCATGATCAGGCGCCAGGCTTCCACCACTTCATTGGCATCGGCTGGCCGAATAACGAGGAGCCCCGGGATCGCTCGTAGAGCAACCAGCTGTTCGATCGGCTGATGGGTCGGCCCGTCTTCTCCGACACCGATCGAGTCGTGTGTGAACACATGAATGACGGGAATCTCCATGATCGCGCTCAGCCTGATTGCCGGCTTCGCATAGTCGCTGAAAATCAAGAAGCCCGATCCGAAGGCCCGCACTTTAGAAAGGGAGATCCCGTTCAAGATCGATCCCATGGCATGTTCACGAATCCCGAAGTGCAGGTTGCGTCCGCTATAGTCGTCGGAAGCGAAATCCCCGGCGCCTTCACTCGTGAGTCGGGTCTTGGTGGAGGGGGTCAAGTCAGCCGAGCCTCCGATAAGCCACGGTACTCGGTGCGCCACGGCGTTCAGCACCTTGGCGGACGCATCTCGTCCGGCTAGGCCCTGTGGGTCAGGTGGAAAACTCGGCAGATCGTGCTCCCATCCAGCAGGAAGCTCCCGGCGCTGCATTCGATGGAGCGCATCCGCCAGTTCCGGATACATCGTGCTGCATGCCGTGAATTGCGCCATCCACCGCTCACGTGTCATGCCTCCGCGCATTCCCATAACGGCCTGAAAATGCTCCGGCACGCCGGACGGGACGAGAAACTGCGCCTCTACCGGCCATCCATACTGGCGCTTCGCCAGCCTGACTTCTTCTTCGCCCAGCGGCTCTCCGTGCGCCGCGCTCGTGTCCTGTTTATGGGGCGCCCCATAGGCGATATGGCTATCGACGATGATCAAGGTGGGCCGGTCCTCGCAGTCCCGAAAATCCGTGAAGGCCCGCTCGAGCATTCCCAGGTCGTTGGCATCGCAAACTCGTGTCACGTTCCACCCGTAGGCGCTGAAACGACCCGCCACATCCTCGCTGAAGGCCAGATTCGTGTTGCCTTCGATCGTGATGTGGTTATTGTCGTAGATCCAGCAGAGATTGGAGAGTTTGAGATGGCCGGC
>JBDTWG010000091.1:0-11231 GCA_040006855.1 Nitrospira sp. | reverse complement strand
AACGCCAGCAGCAGGTGCTCGATGTCAATGCCTTGATGGCTTCGGCGCATCGCGTGGGCTGAGGCGGCCTGCAGTGCCTCCTGGAGCTTCAGCGTCATCCGGTTCATATCCATACGTCCCTCCTACGTTACTCCTCTAACGTCATCCCGAATGATTCATCAGGACAGGATCAGTACTTCCTCCCTTTTTGCAGGCCTATGTAGCACAGATTTTTTAACCCTGGCGAGGCAAATGGATGGCTAGGATAGGCATTTGAGACTCCAGCGAGCCTCCGTTCTGAGCAGGTCACAACCTACCCGCTTCGGCGTTTGGGCACACTGGCTCATGATCAAGCATCCCCGATGCCAGATGATCACCGGAGAGGAGAAGAGGGGATCGGTGTGAATTTTCAAGCGCTTCAGAGAAAATGACGAATAGGGGCAGGTTAGGACTTGGCAAGGTTATTGAGGCAGATAGGGGCAGATCAGGCCTCGACGCCTTGTGGCGAAGCGCCTCAGGACAACCGAAGGGCAGAAACGCTTCTTTCTGCGTTCCGGCCTGGTCGGGTTCGTACTAAGACAGCACCAGCCTCCTCTGCTTGGACACCATTCATCACCAGCGCCACACCCCTCGGGTCGAAAACACTGGTACAGTCCTGGCTCCTGATCCAAATTACGCTCCAACAGCCAGGGTTGGTATCTCCATGTCCGTGACAATGTCCCGACCGTTGGTCACCGCGAGAATCCTGAGATAAATCTGCTGGGCATTACGTGACCACTTGGGGTCCAGAGGGAGAGCACGAAACGCAGCTTCCGCAGCTTTGAGTTCATCATGAGTGAGTGGGGCCACTGTAGTAGTCAGAGTGCACCTCCTTCGTGCGCTTGTGGGCATTTCTTCCACCTAAATAATTAGAGACATGGCCTGCAGGAAGGATTCAGCACACGTGTCATTTCATCCACGGGGAAGCGGGGAACCGGGCCAACCCGTCCCCCATCAGTTACGATGCTCACTCCCTTCCGTGCTGGAACAATAGTACCGATGCGCGCCGCTGCAATTCCCGATCTGGTTAATCGCCGGAGGATTGCCTGCGCCCGGTTTGGGTCCGCAGAGATGATCAGGGCACCTGATGCAATGGCCCCCAGGGGATTCATACCGAAGTCGTCGCAGAGTCGTCGGCCCTCAGGCAAAATGGGGATCGCCCGTTCGTCGACCTGGACTCCGACCTGTGCCGCCTCGGCGAGTTCATAGAGAGCTGCGCTCAGACCGCCTTCTGTCGGATCATGCATCGCATGCACTCCGCCGACTGCCAGAGCAATGGTGGCGTCACGGACGATGCTCACGCCAGGGTCTGTAAAATACCGTCGGCACCGGGCCACGAATCGCGCCGAGTAGCGTTGCCGGAGCTCTTCGTTCTTCTCACGCGCCAGGATCGACACGGCTTCGATCGGGAGGCCTTTCGTGAGCAACAGGGCGTCTCCCACACGGGCGCCTGCTGTGGTGATCAGTCGGTTTTTGGGGCATTGTCCCAGAAGGCAGCCGACCACCACGGGTCGAGTCACAGCGGCGGTCACCTCCGTATGACCACCACACAGTGAGATCTTTAGCCTGCGGCAGGCTCTCCCGATCTGCGAAAAGATACGGGATACGCCCGCTCTCGTGGTCATCCCGGCCGGCAGCAAAATCGTGGCCAAAAACCAGCGAGGCAGGGCACCCATCGTGGCGAGATCATTGGCATTGATGGTGAGCGCGTAGGCGCCGATCTCCTCCGTCACGAAGGTGATGGGATCTGTTTTGACAATCACATACTCGCCACCCACGTCGAGAGCCGCCGCATCAAGACCGATCCCGGCACCCACGACCACGTGCGGGTCGCGGTTTCTGGCGTAGCGAGCCAGCATGCTGCGGAGCAACGTGACCGGAAGCTTTCCGGTCGGAAGCGAACGGCCTCCTCGTCCGACCGGGACCGCCGCTGTGAGACTCGTGCTGTACGTGAAATGAGAGGAGCCCATCCCAACGGTAATCGGCGACAACCAGGGCTAAGCCGGCCCGCCGCCCTCTCTTTCGATCTTGCGCTTTTTTGACAGTGCTTCTGCCTGTACCACGTTCTTACAATGCTCACAAACCCAGTGGCCATACAACAGCGCCGGCCCCCCCAGTCCGCAGAGAAGACAATAACTGGGCTCTTCGAACGGCGGAGTCTCCTCTCTTTTTCCTTCCGGGTTCGGGTCCGTTTTGTCTGACTTCGCCATCATAGCCTCCGTCGTATGTCAGGCGGTCATCCTATGAGGCCCTGACCTCTTTCTCCTACCCCTTCACACAAATGAGCGGTTCACGCCTCGCTAGGGTCTTGACGCCTTCAGTGACGATTCAGGCAAAGCTCTGCTGGCCCAAGGAGAACTCGGTAGGCATCGGAATGATAAAATTGCGGCAGCGTAAACGAGAACTCCCCGTTCACAATCGGCAGGTCACGATCGATCGTCAGAACCGGCGCATCGAGTGGTCCTGACCCCACGTCGGGGATTTGTTCGGCACACAGGCGCACGATTTCTCCTTGCCGCAGGGAGACCAGGCGCCCGACATTCTTGAGAATGACCGTCGTTTCATCCGTCGAATAGTCTTCATACTTTCCCAGCAACAACCGGAGCGTGCCGGACGTTTTGTCGAATGCCGCGAGAGCGTGCAGGCCAGGATTGTCGGTCATCGTGTAGAGACGCATCCCCTCCATGTCGGCATATGTCTTATAGATGTGCCAACTCGGCCGTTTCGACTGCCGGTCGACATAGAGCAGCCCGTCCAGCGTGGGGTTGTCGCACGTATTCTCGACCCAGTCTCGACTCGTGTCCTGCGGATCGGGCCAGCAGGCTCGCATCGCACTCAGAATGTCAGCCCGTTCGTAGGCGGCAATCACCCCTGCCGTATAACCTGCGTTGGTCCAGGATTCCTGCCCTAACACTTCGTTGACAGAAATCGGACGCTCAAGGTTCTGCGCCTTGAGATAGGCCCGCAGATCGCTCACGTACGCGAGGGCCCCGGAAGGGTCTCCGTATTCGTGATAGGCCACCACATCAGGGAATACTCCCCGTTCTTGACTCCATTCCAGGAACGGCTTGAGCAGTCTGTACCGACTCACGCTGGGGCCGACAATGACGGCGCCGGGAATCCGCTGCTTGATCCGCTGATAGGCCAGCCGCCAGCCTTCCTTCAGCCGATCGTTGGCGTTCATCGGCAGGGCAGCGAGATCAGGCTCATTGTAGATATCCCACAGGACAGAGAGCTTGCGTGCGATTACCTGATCGACGATGTGGTCGACATGAGCCAACCAGGGCGAAAAATTGCCATCGAGCCCGATCTGGTTGATATCAAAAATCTGCAGGGCGAGATGGTGGAATACCAATCCCAGGGTGAGCTGGAACTCCGTGACTCCGGCCTCTTTCAAACGATCGTAGTTGTGAAAGATATAGCCAGCATTCCCTCGAAAGCTGGTCGGCTTCAACGGCAGGATCAGGTCCATGGATGGCTGAGTCGGCTCGATGCTGACCAAGTAGCCATTGGCCCGATGATTCATCGCTCCTTGTTCAACGCCGAGATCGACGGTGATGGTTCCGGCCCAGCTCCATGCGGCACAGCAGAGAAGCATGCCGAACATCAACAGACTGATGGCGGGAAGGAAGAGAACGGATCTGACTCTCGCAAGTCGTCTCATAAGGCCTCAGCCTGTGTGAATCACCGACGATGTCGGTTGTACTGCGGGAGGAACGCGATGGTCAAGACAGGGAAAGAGGATTACGCCGCGACACCGAGTTCACGCCAACGGCTGAGCCGAGGAAGGAGGTTCTCCCGCGTGATGTAGGCCTGATCGAGTCCTGTGACTTCACCGGTACCATCGCCGGATCGCATCTGGGAGGCCGCCATGACGTTTCCCACATGCACAGCCGTGACCGCGCAAAACCCCGATGCGAGAGAGTCTCCGGGATGGTGATGAAAGGCCACCGCCTCCACGATCCCGTCACTCAGCCCCCAAATCCCGAGCAAGTAGGCGCCGACGTGGGCATGGTCGGCTCCGAACACGTCTCGCTCCGCCGACCAATCTGGCACCTGTGTGGTGCGCATCAAGTCCAGCACCCGCCCATACTCATCAGGCCGGTTGGCCACCAAGATCAGCACGCCGACGTCATGCAGGAGTGCGGCGGTAAAGGCCTCATCCATGACCTGCTGGCTCACCCCTTCCTCCTTCGCAATCCGACGCGCGTAGGTACCGGTGAGCATGGCATGCCGCCACAACTCATCCAACGAAAACGTGGGTAACTTCGCCTGATCGAACTGTGCGAATACCTGGCTGGAGAGCACCAATGACTTGATGGTATCGAACCCCAGCAGCGCCACGGCTTGCTCCGGGTCAGACACATGTGTACGGAGACCGAAGAAGGCGGAGTTCACCAGCTGAAGAATCTTTGTCACCATTCCGAGATCCTTCGCGACGATGCGGGCCGCTTTCTTCAGTGAGGCTTGCGGCGCCTGCATTTCATGCATGAGGTCTTGGTAGATCGAGGGAAGACTCGGCAGCGTCTTAATTTCATTGACCAGGCTTCGAAGCGCCGGATTGCCCAGCACGTTCCGTAGGGCTTCGGCCTGCTCAATGGTTGATTTCAGCGTCGCCACGTCAAACGGCTTCTGCAGAAATCGATGGGCGACGGAAGCGGAGCGCACGTAGTTATAGGGGCTCTGGTCCCCGGAGAGGATGATACGGATGGTCTGAGGACAAATCTTGCACACTTCTCCCAAGAATTTCGCGCCATCCATTCCCGGCATGGTCATGTCCGACACGACCACGTCGCACGGCGCATTCTGAATCGCGGCCAAGGCCTCGGTGGCCGAGGGAAAGAACTGCATCTCCCACTCGGTTTGCATGGGGGCCAGCAACCGGCACAGGTGCTGCAAAATCTCCGGCGCATCGTCGACAAAGATCACACGTCGCATTGACTCCCCCTCTCGACAGGACCGTCCCTTCTCCTCATCGGTCGGCAACCGCATCTTCTTGAGTCGATTCAGAGCACACCTGGGGAAATGATCCCGGATGAGAGCGGCAATGAGGGAATGAAGAGGATGACAGAGCGAATGCGGGGGAGATCAGTTGCGGTCCAGATCCCAACTGACGATGTCGGCGTTTTTCCCCTCACCCCCGGGCGTACCATCGGCTCCGAAGGAGATGATCTCGAACTCCCCGCCTTGGGTCGAGGGAGTCGTGTATTTGTAAGGAAAGCCCCAGGGATCGACGGGCACCTTGGGAAGGTAGCCCCCGGCTTTCCAATTCGGTGCGGCGGGGCCTGACGACGGACGCTCGACGAGGGCCTTCAGTCCCTGCTCGGTCGAGGGCACATTGCCATTGTCGAGCTTATAGAGTTGCAAGGCACTTTCCATATTGGCGATTTGAGCTTTGGTCGCAGCCCGCTTGGCATCGTCTGTTCGACCCATAACCCTTGGAATGAGTAGGGTGGCCAGAATCGCCAAGATCACCACAACGATCATGACCTCAATGAAGGAGAATCCGTTGCAGCCTTGCAGCCTATCGACGCGAGCCCCCAGAGTCCTTATCCTTCTCCACATATCGCCGTGGGCGACTGAAAGCGTTCGATATTCGCGCCAACCCATGTGCCGGATGCTCCTTCTCTCGGTATCACACCGTTGCCTGAACGTGCAGACTGACGACGGATTGTAACAGACTCTTCGCGCAGGCGGTGGTCAATTTCCCGCCTCACTTCATTCATCACCATGACTATAGACGCCTACCGCTCATCTACCGCCACGCAGTCGCTGTAGAAAGCAGGTCCATGCAGGCAATCCGTCATTGTCCTGTCACGGCTGTCAGTGCTGGGCAATCTGGTAGAGCATCACACCCGCCTTCAGCTGTGCTCGAGGCAGGACCGTCTGATGCATACGGAAGGTTGGCAACTTCGCCACCGGAGTGATGGCCTGCACGCGCATCCCGGCAGCTCTGCACCCGTCGGCGACCGTCGGTGGGCCAACGACGAACGCGATTGCTCCGGGTGCCAACTCCCGAGCCAGCCATTGAATCCGTTCCTTTACCGCATCCGGCTTGTCATACAGACTGAATGGCACCCACTCGTAGACGAGATCGTACCTCTGATTGCTTTCTGCGGCACCTTGCTCCAGACGAGGCCTCATCCGCACGTGGAGCAACCAATCTAAGCGTTGGGCACGAGCCCATGTGTTCCACAGCAGTTGCGCCTGCCGCTGGGCGAAGGCCGGATGGTCATAGAGCACGGTACAGGCACGAGGACGGTCGCCGTCGATGTACGTGGTGATCGCGACATCGAAGCCGCTAATCAAGAGCGCACCGGCCCGTCCCACCTGCGCGGCCAAAGGACGGTCCTGTTCGATGAGGTCTTGGAGATAGTCGGCCACGAAAGGTTGCGTCGCCAATTCCTCGATCTCTCGATCATCGTCGGGATACAAAAGCACGGCGCCAAATGCCTCCTCATGGCTGACTGACGGTGGAGCCCCTTCAAAAACAGACGTCCAATCAACGGCCGTCGGACCTGTCCCCATCGATCGAGGTTCCGTCACCTGCCCCCAATTGTGCCTCAGAGGAACGACCAGTCTGACCCCTCGATCCATCAACACAAGATGCTTCTCATCAACCGCCAAGCCACGTTGACAGGGCGCCGCCCCTCGTTGATCGAACGGTTGATAGGACAACCCTGCCGGATCATTCCCGCAGGTAGCCTTGACCACTCGCTGCCCCTGGATCGTGACGCAAAGGGTATGCGTCGCCTCAAAATAGCGTCTCGGCGGATCGGACAGCGGCAGCCAGGTCACCAGATGTGAGCGGGGTGGGTCCATGAAGACCGGGAATGGATCACCTCCGCTGGAAACCTGTGGACGGAAAAAGCCACTAAAGAGCCGATAGGCTGCTTCGGAGGGATAGGTAGGAATGCCCCGATACCGCAGGGGCCGCGGCGCAGGCTTTTCCTGATTTTGATCGTCATACAGCCCACGAATCAGCTCAAACATCGCCGAACCCGTGCCGGGCAACAGCGAGAGGAACAACTCCACGACCGGGAGGAAATCGATATTCTCCCAATGCATGGCCCCCATGCAGGCCATGAATTGCTTATGATCGAAGGTGCCGTCCGGCAGCACATACATGGCGTCCTTGCGATGCCTGATCGTGGCGGCGCCCTTCGCATCAATGGTCATGTCCTGATCGTTGTAGAAGAAACGGACTTCTTCCAGCGGCACCTGCATGGCCTGCGCCGCCATACCACGCAGATCGTCGGCACGTAGACGTTCCCATCCAGGTTTTCGTGAAAGATCCAGCGTCATGCTGTTGACTAGGCCGCTGGGCACCAGACCGACCCAGGCCCCCCAGTCGAGATGCAAGCGGGCGCGCAGCAGTCGCAGCGCTCCACCAACCATCCCCCATTCACATTCATGCAGCGGATGGCCGTCCGGATCGGTCGCGAGTAGCCGGCGGCCATGGTTTCCATACACCACGAAATGGCCGCTTGGCTGCCGAATGGAAGCAGCTGCGGTCGTCAGCAGATGCGACAGGGCTGCGAGGTTGGAGGGAAAGGCGAGCGTACCAGGGCGCCTGATGATCTCCTCTATCACGGGATCGGGCAGCATCTACTCGCGGATCTGACCGCTCCCGAGCACTACGAACTTTGAGCAGGTCAATTCTTCGAGCCCCATCGGGCCTCGCGCATGCAGTCGTGACGTGCTGATACCAATTTCTGCCCCCAGGCCAAACTGGTAGCCGTCATTGAGACGGGTCGAGGCATTCACCAACACGGCGCCTGCATCAACCTCGCGCAGGAACCGCATTGCATGAGAATAATCCTTGGTCACAATCGCTTCCGTATGCCGAGACCCATAGGTCGCAATATGTTCCAGGGCCTCGTCCATGTGCCTCACGACTTTGATCGCCAGGATAAGGTCCAAGAATTCTTTCCCGAAATCTTCATCGACGGCCGGCTTGACCTCGGGACACAGTTGACAGGTCTTGACACAACCTCGCACTTCTACGTTGGCGGCCGCGAGCTGTTTAACCAGGTGGGGAAGCCAGGTCCGCGCGAGACTTTGATGGACCAACAGAGTTTCCATGGCATTGCACGTCGAGGGCCGTTGCACCTTTGCGTTCAGACAGATCCGCTCCGCCAGCTTCGGATCGGCCTCCGCATCGACATAGGTATGGCAGACTCCCTTGTCATGCTTGAGCACCGGAATCGTGGCATGCTCTGCGATCGTCTGCATGAGGGATTCGCCCCCGCGGGGAATGATGAGGTCGATAAACCGGTCTTGTTTGAGCAACAGCTGAACGATGTCTCGTTCCGGGCGATCGACGAAGGTAATCGCTCCCGCCGGCACACCGGCCTTCTCAGCGGACTCGCACAGGACCTTGGCAATGGCCGTATTCGAATGAATCGCTTCCGACCCTCCACGCAGGATACACACATTCCCCGACTTGAGGCACAGGGCCGCTGAGTCCGCCGTAACATTCGGGCGGGCTTCGTAGATGATGCCGATCACTCCAATGGGGACTCGCATCCGCCCGACCTGCATCCCGTTCGGTCTGGTCCACATCTTCGGCATGTCCCCGAGCGGGTCCGGCAACCGGGCGATGTCGCGTATCCCCGCCGCCATGTCTTGGATCCGCTCCGTCGTCAGTCGCAGCCGGTCGGCCATGGCCTGACGTTCCGGCGTCGCATCAAACTGTTCCAAATCCTTTTCATTCTCGGCCAGCAACTCGGTCGCCTGTTCCTCGAGGCCATTGGCCATGGACAGTAATGCCTGGTTCTTCACCGCCGTGGGGAGAGTCGAGAGCCGACCTGCTGCGCCCTTGGCTTTACCGACCAAGGCCGCCACATAGTCTTCCGGGGACAGTATTTCAGCGGGAGCCTCCTGCTCCATGGCCGGGGATTCAGTGAGATCTTGTTCCATGTGATGAATTCCTGCTGCCAGGCGACATATCGGGCCTGAAGCCCCGACGCATCGTCCGATTCAAGATGGTGAACGTGGGCGCGGCGATCTATAGCCAGACAGGATACTGTGGGATTTGGAGTCGGGTCAAGGGTTGCGAGCAGGACCGGGCACTCCGGGAACACCAGGCATCGGAGCGCCGGGGACGGCACCGGGGCTTCCCGGCTGCGAAGGGACGCCCCCAGGAGTCATACCCATCATCGGTGGCATCAACATGGACATAGAGGAGGGATTGGGATGCTGAAATATCCAGTCATGATAGGATTTTCGACCTTCGAAGTGGCGGACCGCAAGCGGGAAATCCCCCGTTTTAATGGGTCTAGCTTTACTTTTACTCCGCACGCCCATAATGCCTCCGGTCGGCGCGCGCATATATTCCCAGTCGCTCCCACCCATGGGATCTTGGTAGACCTTCCGCAAGTACGGCTTGGGCGCCCTCGTCAACTCTGCCAGCGATTGCGGGTAGACTTCGGTGCTCATGACTCGCCCAATCTTCATCGTCGCTGAATAGAGCGACAAGGCATTTTGAATCTCGATCCCCTTCGCCACGAGATCGGCCTCCTTTTCGCGCTGAACCATGACCGTCCATTGGCGGGCCGTTGCGGATGCCGAGATGCCGATCAAGACGATTGAAAACATCAAGGCCAGATAGGTGACACCATGGTTATTTCTGATATGACAAGACAACCCCATCACCATTCTAATTGGGCTGGCCCCCCGGTCCAGGTTCTTCCGTTGCTGGAATGACTTGCGTGATTTTTGACGCCAGATGCTGCAGCGTGATTTCGGTGGGCGACATAGCCTTGACCATTACCTCACCAGCAATGGTGTCTCCGACTTGGAGCAAATGCATTTCTTCGTCCTTGACCACGACTGCCATGGTCTTTTTCTTTTGCGGACCATCCCCCACGGCCATGAACCCCACATACCTGAAGAGGTTGAGTTCGGTCGCAATCCGCAGCCGTTCAATTTCCTCGGCCGTTGGGCCCTTTTCTTCTTCAACTTCCGGCGCTTCCGTGTCCGGAGGCGGTGCTGATTTTACCGCCGCTCGGGAACGGCCCCGACGGGGAGCTGTCTCCGGCACTGGAACCGGTTCCGCAGGTGGCAGGAGGCTCGCGAATATGTTGCGTGGCGTGGAAAACGTCGCCTGGCGCTGCCCTTTGATCGCGGCAAGCCGATCCAGATGTACCTGTAAGCCGCTACTGACAGGAGTGGCAGGCGGTCGACCTCCCACTTTTGGCCCGCTGACATGCGTCAGAGGCACCCGCTCCTGTTCGGTGGTGTGGCCGAATTGCCAAATGAGCAACCCGACCCAAAGCGTCACGAGGCTCGCCAGCAACAGGATTTGGTTCTTACTGATTCGATTCATACGAATTACGGCGCCGGGGATTGAAGATGCTCGCCCCGCAGATAGGTCGAAATCCGAATATTGAAGGTCAACTGCTGGTCCTGAACATTGCCCGAGCGGATCAGGTTCAAGTCTTCAATGAACAGCAATTCCTCCGCCGATTCCAAGTTATAGAGAAATCGCCTCAAATCTTCATAGTGTCCCGTCACCGTTCCCTGCAGGATCGCCTTGGTCGCATCCGGCACTGCAGTCTTTTCCGTCTTATAGGAGAGGGCCGGCAAGGTGACCTGGTCCCGCTTCGCCTCTTCCGTCACGCCGAGCGCAAGCGGCGCAAAATCGCGGAACAAGGGCAGTACCGCCCATACACGCTGAAGATCGGCTTTGGCCTTCTTCGCCTCTTTATGCCGACTGAGCTGCTGCCGCGCCTTCACCGATTCGGCCTCGAGCCTGATCTGTTCCTGCTCGGCGGCTCCCAACACTAAGGCATGAATCCCATAGCTCAGCACAAACAACGTCGCAACGAAGGCCACCCACGGGAGGATAGGCGCATACGGTTGCCGCAGAGCATGTTGGAGGCGCTCCAGTCCAGGAAACATCATGGGTTACGATTCCGATACTTGATGGACAGATCGAACTCCACCAACCCATTCCCCATATCGCGGTGCTGTCCCAGCACGGGCTCCTTGAACTGGGGATGATCTTGAAAGGTCACGGTCAAGGTCGTCACATCTTCCAGAGCCCTGGCAGACCCGGTCAGCATGATCGTCGAGTTTGCTGGATCCAGCCGGATGCTGTTGACGGCGATCCGCTGCGGAATAGCCCGCTCCAACTCGGTGAGAAACCGAGTCCAGGAAAAGCTACGTTTTTCGATCAACTGATTGGCAAATTCGATCTCCTTCGGCAA